>SLCQ01000199.1 GCA_007125745.1 Nitrincola sp. | reverse complement strand
CTTCATCGAGTAGATGGCTGGTTATTTGTGAACGAATTTCAGAAATGATGCCGGTAGGGGTAAAGAGCCGAAGCGTTCGGTATGCCATCCAAATCTGTTCTATCTGATCCGTTTTATCTCGTAAATGATAGAGTTGCTTTAGCCTTGAAATATGTAAATGCTCTGCAAAAGGGAGGTGTTCTAATAGAATGATTCGGTAACGCCGACTGACTTCTTCCGTCATAGTTAAAAACTCAGGTAAGGTAATAGCCAGTTCGCCAAATGTGGTATTAGAGCGATAATGTAGGGCCGTCGCACTGACCAGAGCAAGTGCATGCTCTCTTAATACCTCCCATGAGTCTTCCTGTTTAAGAAGTTGATCTATATTGATATTTACTTCACTCCAAACCTGTAGATCAAACTCACTCCAGTCACTATTAGGGTTGACGATAGGAGTAGCATCCTTATTCATTGATGCTTTGTGCTGTTTGTTAAATCGAAGAAGTATCAAAAAATAAGCCAAGCTAATGCCGCTTAGTAACATAATGAAATAGAGTAGATAGCCAAGTTGGTAGATTGCAATCAAACCAAACACCAACAACACCACTAAGGGGATGCAAAACAATACCATTAGAAGCGGAACACTTTGCTGAGAATGGCGCTGAGTGAATTGAAGTAAATTAAACAGTTTCTTCATTTCGTTTTTCCAAGCGTGCCGAAGTAAAAGCATTTCGGTAATAGCGTTCCAGCTCTTTAGCTGAAAGAGGGCGCTTTTTTAATTGATAATATAAATATAGGCAGGTGACTCTGCCGATAGCATAAGTGGTGGCAAAACTGACAGCTGCCGCACCGGCACTTCCCAATGTTTGGCCATACACGGGTAGAAGCTTAATCAATTGCCGTAACCCTAGGTGAGACGCATATTGGATACCAAATCCTGTCCCTAGTGTTGCTATAAAGGCAGAGATGTCTTTTTGCGACCAGTCTAATTGATAGGCTTTAGCCAACTGATGAATCATGGCACCTTGCAGAGAAGGCACAGTGACCAATCCCACTAAAGGAAGCGTATCACTCGCCGCGGCACCGGTTGCAAAACGTTTAATGAGCGGTTTATATTGCTTAAAAAGGTTTAATTCCTCTTCACGCATTCGAAGTTGTTCACTTAAATATGCGGCCGAAGGTAATAGATGGGTTAATTTTTGTTGAAGTATTTCACCTCCAATGGGGTTGTCAGCATCAGCTAACTCCATGCGAATATGGGCCAGTGTTTCCCCCCAAGCTTTCTCAATTCTCGACTGTTGTGATTGATGAGCGCGTTCGATTTCATGGTTGTCCGACAATGACCCCATGGCAGTATGAATAACAAGAACAGACTCTGCAGGAATAGTGGATTTGATTTTCTTTAAACTACGTAACAATACACTTTGTTCTGGATCGTCTAGCCTGACACAGAGAAGAAGGGCATGACTTTGTTGTTGGCAGTAAACAAGATCTTCTTCAGGATCATAGTCTACTTCACTGAGACCACGAGTATCTAAAAATCTGATCCAAGGATCATGATCAGGAAAGTCATAGGATTGAGAAGTTTCTGTACAAGGACGAAATCCATTCCCAATAGTGATCTCTTCATTACCCGTTAGAAAACGTATGAGTGAGGATTTTCCTGCACCAGTTTTGCCTAGCAACCAAAGTGTGGGCAGAGGAAAACGTGCCTTATCTTTATGCACAAAGCCATCCTATATCGATCTGTTAACCCGTTTTTAGCGTGACTGAGCATCTATACTGATCGATATTGGATGGAATTTAAAGTGCGAGTTGCAGTTGCTCTTCGGGTTGTAGATGCTTATCAGCAAGCCTTGCTGTTTGAGCAACTTGTTGTGCAGAGTGATTACCAAGAAGCAAACAAAAACTTTTTCCATGTTGACATGCTTCGCCAAGTGCTTTGACTGTAGCGTGACTCACAGACGGCTCTGGCCAAGCCACAACTAAACTGTTTAGGCCATTACAGACACAGGTACTGAGTGTTTTTAGCCATTGATGACGATTTTGGGTGTAGACGATTCGAAGCTTAGATAGATCTATACCTGCTGAATGCAACTGCTTTTTATTCAATTTCTCATGAGGATCAATTAACGTAATCCACCGAGATTGATGACTGGCATCAGCTAGCAAGGGTAAGAACTGTTCAGGCTGTTTAACAATCGATTCTACAGCAGTATGAGCTTGATACATTGTGACACCTCATAAATTCTAGTCGCTTTGGAATTCTAAGCGCTACACAAAAGCTGTTTATTTGTACAGTATATGTATTTATATACAGTATTTTTATAGATGTCAAACTTATCTGTCATAGTGTGTGTTAGGTATAACGTTTATTGTTGAAGTCTGTTAAACTAGGCTTAGTTCTTTATATTATATGCTTATAACAAAATAGTTTTTCTAGGCGAGCAAATGAACGTCAAACGATTTTTTCCGATACTTCAATGGTTGCCATTATATGGCCGTGAAACTCTGACAAGCGATTTATTAGCGGCTGTGATTGTGACTATCATGCTCATACCACAGTCATTAGCCTATGCCATGCTGGCTGGACTACCGCCAGAAGTAGGGCTGTATGCCAGTATTGCGCCTTTATTTCTGTATGCAATTTTTGGTACTAGTCGAACGTTGGCTGTTGGTCCTGTGGCTGTTATTGCTTTAATGACAGCGGCGGCGGCTGGAAAACTTGCGGTAGAGGGGTCTCCTGAATACATAACTCTGGTTATTATTTTGACCTTCATGTCCGGAATTATGCTAACCATCATGGGGCTGGTAAAGCTGGGGTTTCTTGCTAATTTTTTAAGTCATCCCGTCATATCTGGTTTTATTACCGCTTCAGGTTTAATTATCGCGGCCAGTCAAGCACGCCACATATTGGGCCTAGATGCTGAAGGCGTTAACTTTATTACTGTGATGTATGGGTTGTTGAGCCGTCTAAATGAAGTACACCTACTGACATTCGTTATCGGTATTGGCACTTTATGCTTTTTATATGCCAATCGATTTTGGGGACGTCGAATACTCACGATGATAGGTTTGAATGCACACACAGCGGATATGTTGAGCAAGTCGGCTCCGGTTATTGCAGTGGCTGTGACAACATGGGTAACTTGGTATTGGCAATTGGATCAGCAGGGGGTGCGTGTAGTGGGAGACATTCCAACAGGCCTTCCACCCTTAAGCCTTCCACCCATGATACCCAATTTATGGAGTGACCTTTTCTTGGCCGCTGTATTAATCAGTATTGTGGGCTTTGTTGAGTCGGTATCAGTTGGACAGACATTGGCCGCCAAGCGAAGACAGCGCATTGATCCAAACCAAGAACTCATCGGTTTAGGAGTCGCCAACCTGGGCTCCGGCTTAAGTAGCGGTATGCCTGTCAGCGGGGGTTTTTCAAGATCCATTGTTAATTTTGATGCGGGGGCAGCAACACCCGCTGCCGGGGCATTCAGTGCCATAGGGATTTTGGTGGCAACACTGTTTTTAACGCCGCTCATTGCTCATCTGCCTATCGCAACCTTAGCGGCAACGATTATTGTAGCAGTACTATCTTTAATTGACGTTAAAGCCGTTCATGAAACCTTCGCCTATTCTAAAAGTGACTTTGCAGCCATGCTCGCAACCATTGTGATAACACTCGTGCAGGGTGTAGAACTGGGTATTATGGTAGGTGTCGGCTTGTCACTCTTGCTTTATTTGTATCGAACAAGTCGTCCGCATTATGCTGTTATTGGACGCTTACCCAACAGTGAACACTTTAGAAATATTGAGCGTTACGATGTTGAGGTTGATGATCGTATTGCCTTGGTACGTATTGATGAAAGCCTTTACTTTGCGAACTCACGTTACTTAGAGGATGTCGTCATGGACATAGTGATTAATCAACCAAAGCTCAATCACTTAGTGTTAACCTGCCAAGCGGTAAACTTAATTGACTCCTCAGCGCTGGATAGTTTACGTACGATAAATCGTCGGTTGAAAGATTCCGGTGTACAAATGCACTTAGCGGAGGTAAAGGGGCCTGTTATGGATCGATTGAAAAAGACAGATTTCCTCGATGAGATGACAGGGGTCGTTTACATGAGTACGTATGATGCCTGGAAAGTACTACATGAGAGAGTGCTTAACGATTAATTTTTGTTGTAGCCGCTCTAAAAAGCTGTCAGTCGTTAGCGCCAGCAACCCGATTAAGATTGCGCCTTGAATAACGTAGGCAGTATTGCCATTCACCAACCCAGAAATAACAGGGTCTCCAAGGGTTGATGCTCCAATAGTAGAGCCGATAGCAGCCGTGGCAATATTTATAGTGATGGATGTTCGAATGCCACTCAAGATAACCGTGCTGGATAGTGGAAGTTCAACACGCCATAGTACTTGGATGGAAGACATGCCCATGCCTTTAGCGGACTCAAGAACGGCTGGATTAACACCCTGAATTCCTGCAAGGGTATTGCGAACTATTGGCAAGAGCCCGTATAACGTCAATGCCAAAATTGTCGGTAGAGTGCCAAAACCGAGTAAAGGAACAGAAAGTGCCAATACGGCTATAGGAGGAAAAGTTTGCCCCATGGAAGCCACTTGGCTAACTAAGGGTAAAAACTCTTTACCATAGGAGCGCGTTACAAAAATGGCACTGATGACACCTACGCAGATTGATATGATCGCAGCGATACTAACCAGATAGATGTGATTCAGTAATAATGCTAAAAAACTGTCCCTAGAGTAGATGACTTGGCGCTGAGTGGGAGAGATCTGTGCAAAGAGTTCTTCAAGGTGAACAAATCCAAAGGTTGCTACTAACAAGCAGGTCAACCAAAACATCGGCGTTATCCAAAATACACCGTGGTTTTTTATTAATGACTTAACCATGATGATCTGCATAAGGTTTAGCCTGTATAATCTGCTGAAGTGATATTTCGCCAACACAGTGGTTATCATCCATTACGATGAGTTGTTCTTGCTGATGCCAAAGCATGACAGACAAGGCTAATCGGAGTGAATCGTCTGGCTTAATCTGTGCAAGCTGATGATCTGATGGCGTCATCGTTCTATTCGTTTTCATAAAGTCAGCGACGTGCATCAAGCCCGCTTGCTTCAAGCCTCTGTCTTCACCTCCCAAAAGCTGAGATACAAAACTATTGGCTGGATTTAGCAATAACTCATAAGGTGTAGCCTGTTGCACAATACGACCTTGATCCATCACCACAATATGATTGGCCAGCTTTAACGCTTCATCCATATCATGCGTCACGAAAACGATGGTTTTATGAATCTGTTGCTGAATTCTGAGCAGTTCTTGTTGCAGAGATTCACGTGTAATTGGATCCAGCGCACCAAAAGGCTCATCCATTAATAAAATATCAGGGTCGCCAGCCAGTGCTCTTGCTACACCCACTCTTTGAGCTTGTCCACCTGACAGTTCACTGGGATATTTGTGTGCAAATGAGCTGTAGGGAAGATTAAGTAGCTCGAGCAACTCTTCAATTCGTGCTTGAATCTTGTGTTTTGGCCAGCCTAAAAGTTTGGGTACGGTACCAATATTGCGAGCCACATCCCAGTGGGGAAATAAGCCGGTATTTTGAATTGCGTAGCCGATTCGGCGTCGCAATGACTGAGGGTCAAATGACATGATTTCCTGACCCTCAATCATAATTTGACCTTTCGTATGTGAGATCAGTCGATTAATCATACGAAGAGTGGTCGACTTTCCACAACCTGAGGTGCCAACCAGCACACAAAAGTCACCTTGTTTTATGGATAAGTCTACAGAGTCGACAGCGATAGTCCCATCATAATGCTTACTTACTTTGTTAAGTTCGATCATAGCATTTGGCTTCATTGACTTTCTCTACTTGTTTTATCCTGGTGACTGAACAGCGACATCAACGTGGAAAAAAACAGATCCGCCATTAATGCCATGAATAAAATGGGCAGAGCCCCTAACAGCACCATATCCATGGCTGCTTGTCCCAGTCCTTGGAATATAAAGTTACCTAAACCACCTGCACCAATAAGTGCCGCCACAGCCGTCAATCCTATAGCTTGGATCGTAGTGATACGAATACCTTCCAGAATAATTGGCATTGCTAATGGAAGTCTTACCTGAAGAAAAACTTCAAGGGGGCTCATCCCCATCCCTTTGGCGGCATCAATAACAGAAGCATCCACCTCATTAAGAGCCACATAGGTGTTGCGAACCATCGGTAATAGACTATAGGCAATCAGCGCAATCATTGCCGGTGCCCAGCCAATACCACCCACATTAATCGATTGTAACCATTCGCTATTTGCCGCCAAATAACCAAGTGGCGCTATAAGAAGACCAAATAAAGCCAGACTAGGAATTGTCTGGATGAAATTCAATAATGGAAAAATGGCTTTTTCGAAGACATGATGTCTGCGCATCAGCATGACCAACAATGTGCTTAGCACAATACTGCTCATTACGGCTGCACAAACCAGATACAAGTGAACCCTAAACGCTTGCTGAAATTGCACAGAACGGGCGGTGTATTCTCTAACAATAGCGAGAGTGTCTAATTGCGCGGTTATATAAAAAAAGAGCCATGAGAAAGTTATTAAAATAATAAGAAAACAGATCTTTAATCTACTTAAATTAAGCTTTTGCTTTAACTCTATCAGACTTAAGGATGTTAAAAATAGTAGCACCCAAAATGCACTACCTAAGCCAGTCCTCGCATGGATTTGAGTCTCTGAAATGTGCTGTGTTGCAAAGATAGCTAACAGCATTGGCATAAACAAAAAGACAAGAATTAACATCAGGAGCTGAAAGCTGTAGCGCTGTATTGAACTGGCTTTTCTAAAACTAAATGATAGGAATAAGTTAAAGAGGAGGGGCAATATGATCAGCAAAGCGTACCCCCATCCAACGGAGGACACTATGCTATGACCCGTTCCCGGAAGAATTCGATTGGGTTGTAAACTTACAAAATCTAGCAAAATCAACGAAAGCAGTGATGCCGTGGTCAACACGAACATCACTTTATCGATACCCAGTCTAAACATAAGTTTGTAAAGCAATCTATGCAATGACTTTTGTTGTGACTAGAGATTATCTAAAAAACGGCGGGCAACCACTGAGGCATCTTCACCATTTACAGCGACATCTCCATTGAGTTGTTGCAGTGTTTCTAAATTAAGCTGAGTAAAAATCGACTCCAGTATCTCGGCTATTTCTGGATGAGAATTCAAAACACTATTTCGTATAACAGGTGCTGGTTGATACACAGGCTGCACGTCGAGAGTATCCTCCAGTACAAGTAGGTCTAATGCCGGTAAGCCACCATCTGTGCCATAAGTCATCGCGGCATTCACACCACTGGTTTGCAGGGCTGCGGCTCGCATCGTGGCTGCAGTATTACCACCTGATAGAATCAACAGTTGATCCGAGTCTAAATTAAACCCATATGCTTCCTGAAAAGCGGGTAGTGCACTGGCAGATTCAACAAACTCTGCACTGGCCGCAAATTTAAACTCTCCGCCATCATTCAAGTAAGACGACAGATCTTCAAGAGTTGATAAATCATGCTCACGGGCTAGATCGCCACGTACACTAATCGCCCAAGTATTGTTAGCATCGGCAGGGGATAGCCAGACCAATTGATTTGCATCGTAATCCAGTTGTTTAACCAGTGCATAACTCTGATCAGCATTTCTCCAAACTGTGTCATCTTCATGATCAAAGAAAAAAGCACCATTGCCGGTATACTCTGGGTAAATATCTATTTCACCATTGATTAAGGCATTGCGAACAATACTTGTTCCACCCAGTTGAATGCGATTCGTCACCGCTATACCGGCATCTTCCAAGGCATAATAGATAATATGCCCTAACACAGCACCTTCGGTATCAATTTTCGACGATACCACGACAGGTGATTGCGCCATAGCAGACGAGGTAAGCAGTATTGAAACTGACATTACGAGAGCATTAGCCCATTGCTTGAAGGACATTAGAGACTCCTTGTTTAGATGTTAGATTTACAGCAAGCCATGTGTGCGAAACATGGACTTAATGCCGCGTAACGCTTGTCGTATACGGTCCTGATTCTCAATTAGAGCAAAACGCACATGATCATCACCATAATCCCCAAAACCAATACCCGGTGATACTGATACTTTGGCATCTGCGAGCATCTTTTTGGCAAACTCTAATGAACCCAGTGCAGCATAGGCATCAGGAATTTTAGCCCAGACATACATCGATGCCTTAGGCTTTTCGACCATCCAGCCAATTTCGTGTAATCCCTTAACGAGTACGTCACGACGCTTTTGATATTGGCCAGCAATGTCATGAACACAAGTTTGATCACCTTCAAGCGCGGCAATGGCGGCAACCTGAAGCGGAGTAAAGGTTCCGTAATCATGGTAGCTTTTGATGCGAGATAGTGCATTGACTAACTCAGGATTACCCACCATAAAGCCGATTCTCCATCCCGCCATATTGTAACTTTTGGACAGTGTAAAAAACTCAACAGCCACATCTTTAGCACCTTCAACTTGCATTATTGAAGGTGCTTTCCAGTCATCAAATACAATATCTGCATAAGCAAGATCGTGTACAACCAACACGCCATGCTCTTTAGCCAAGGTAATGACACGTTCAAAAAAATCTAATTCTACACATTGCGCAGTTGGGTTAGAGGGAAACCCTAAAATCATCATCTTAGGTTTAGGAATACTTTCTTTAATGGCTCGTTCCAGTTCTGCAAAGAAATCAATACCAGGAATCAGTGGTACTGAGCGTACTTGAGCACCAGCGATGACAGCGCCATAAATATGAATAGGGTAACTGGGATTAGGGACCAATACGCCATCACCACGATCCAGTGTTGCAAGCATTAAATGCGCGAGGCCTTCTTTCGACCCTATGGTTACAATCGCTTCTGTTTCGGGATCTATATCGACTTCATAGCGTTTCTGATACCAATGACTGATTGCACGCCGTAGCCTTGGAATCCCTCTAGATGTTGAATACCCATGAGTGTCGGGTCGCTGGGCAACTGTACATAGTTTTTCGACAATGTGAGGTGGAGTCGCTCCATCAGGGTTTCCCATGCTGAGGTCGATAATATCTTCACCTCGACGACGAGCCGCCATTTTCAGGTCAGATGTGATGTTAAACACATAAGGGGGAAGGCGCTCAATGCGCTCAAAACGAAGGGATGAAAGGTTAGATGACATAATAATTTTCTCACGTAAGCGCCCAGAACCGTCTGAGCGACGCAGGCTGTGACATACAAGCCTAAATGCAAGGTAACCAATGTGCTCTAATGGGTCAAGTGATAATGCGAGTCAAACATTAAAGTTCATCGCATTATAAAAAGTGTATTTATCCGTTACACTGATGGTGAATTTTTAATAGCTAAACTCTTTGGAGTCTGTAATGAGATACTTACACACCATGGTTCGTGTCGAGAACTTAGAAGCCTCGATGGCCTTTTATGAATTGCTGGGCCTCGAAGAGATACGCCGACACGAGAGTGAGCAGGGGCGTTTTACGTTAGTGTTTATGGCACCACCGGGACATCATGAGTGTCCACTTGAGTTAACCTATAATTGGGATGGTGATGAAGGCCTACCATCAGATAGTCGGCACTTTGGTCACGTCGCTTATGAAGTTGAAGATATATATCAAGTCTGTGAAACCTTAAAACAAGCGGGTGTTGTGATTAATCGGCCACCGAGAGATGGGCGCATGGCCTTTGTTCGCTCTCCAGATAATATCTCAATTGAGTTGTTGCAGAAGGGTGGTGCTATTGAACCACGAGAGCCCTGGTTGAGTATGCAAAACACAGGACATTGGTAAACGAACGTTAGCCTGTGGGTATGCTATCGATATGAAGCATTTTTATCTAGGTTGGGATGTGGGTGGATGGAATTGTGACAAGAATCCATCCAGTCGTGATGCCATCATTATACTAGATCAGGCTGGTACAATTTTAGGACACAGCTGGCGGGGTAATCTCACACAGGTCTTTAATCAAGCCAACTCAACTCATGATTGTTTAAGATTACTTTTCGACTTGTGTCAGGTTGAGTTACCTAATGAACCTTTCCATGTCATGATGGCTATAGATACTCCTTTGGGGTTTTCAGAGGCATTGATTAACCTAATCACGCAACGAACAGTGGCTGGAGATATCGGTCCATCTCAACAAAACCCTTATCTTTACCGTGAAACAGAACGTTATTTATTCCAGCACGGATTATCGCCCCTATCCCCTGTAAAAGATATGATTGGTAGTCAAGCAACTAAAGGGATTCATTTCTTGGGTAAATTTGCCCCCTATGCAAAGCAAATAGGCATCTGGACAGATGGTGAAAAATTATCTGTATTTGAAGGCTATCCATCGGCGAGTAAACGTTCAGTATGGATGAACACTTTTTATACTTCTTATGAAGATCAGTTGAATGATGATAAAAACGATGCACTGTGGTGTGCTTTGCTAGCCTATTGTGTGGAACAGCATGCGAAACAGATTCTGTTTCCGTATAATAATGTGTCCGTAAATGAGGGCTGGATATTTGTTCCATCTGATGTAATCAAACAAAGTACCCCTTAGTTTCGTGTTGTTTTTATAACGGTTTTATTAATTTTTTTAGAATTGGTATGCTCTAATTGAATAGTGTTGTGCGTACGAGAAAAATGACACCTACTGGAGACACAACATGCCATTGAGCAATGCCATTATTAAGATCACTAATCTTCGCTTAAGAACCTTCATAGGCTTTAATCCTGAAGAGCGGGAAAAAAAACAGGACGTTATCATCAATGCAGAGATTCATTATCCTATCAATCGGGGGTGCTTATCTGATGATGTTGATGCGGCGCTGGATTATAAAGGCATCACAAAGCAAATTATTGCCCTTGTCGAAGATGGTCAGTTTCTCCTTCTTGAAAAGCTTGTATCAGATGTATTGAGTATCTGTACCCAAGCTGAGGTGGTAACCCATGCTCAAGTCCGAATAGATAAACCGCATGCTTTGCGCTTTGCTGATTCGGTTTCTTTGACCCTTCACTATGATAAAAGCTGATCAAGCACAGGAGCTGATCTATGATCTCCCATGAAGCTACACGCGTTCGTCAAGTATTGATTGACCGGGGATTGGAAACACCGCTTACACAACAAACTCTATCGGCTGAAGAGAAATACCAAAAAATTAAAGCGTCTATGACCGATGTCGTGCAAACCCTTGGCTTAGATCTTACGGATGATAGCTTGGCTGAAACCCCGCACCGCATTGCAAAAATGTATGTATATGAGGTTTTTTCAGGTCTAGATTATGAAAACTTTCCGTCCATGTCATTAATTGATAATAAGATGAAAGTGGACGAAATGGTGAAGGTTTCTGATATAGATCTAACCAGCACATGTGAACACCACTTTATCACCATTGATGGTTCAGCACGTGTTGCTTACATACCAAGTGAAAAGATCGTTGGTCTTTCTAAAATCAACCGCTTAGTTAGGTTTTTTGCACAAAGACCTCAAGTTCAAGAGCGTTTGACGCAACAAATACTGGTTGCTCTACAAACCTTGCTTGAGACTGAAAATGTTGCTGTTTCAATTGAGGCTACTCATTATTGTGTCAAATCACGCGGCGTAATGGATGTGAACTCCAAAACGTCGACGACAGCCTTGGGTGGAGTATTCAAATCTAATATTCATACACGAGCTGAGTTTCTTAAATAATAGAAGGAGAGGAGCGTTGAGTCGCGATATTCTCATTACCGGTGTTGGTCAGCGAATTGGATTTTATCTAGCTGAACATCTACAGCAACAAGGTTATCAAGTGTTGGGAACCTATCGTACACAACGACCTTCTCTTCAGCGGCTATCTGATTTGGGTGTCACTCTCATTAAATGCGACTTTGACTCACCAGATCAGGTAGCTTCGCTTATTCATCAGGTTCAACAAACCTGCAAAGCACTCCGAGCCCTTATTCATAATGCATCGGATTGGTTGCCTGATGCTGGTTCAGATCAAGCCATCGTTAGATTGCAAAAAATGATGCACATTCACGTTGGAATTCCATACCAACTCAACCTTGCCTTACAATCACAGTTACTCGCATCAGAAATCGCAGACATTATTCATCTAACCGATTATGTGGCGGAAAAGGGCAGTAAAAAGCATATTGCTTATGCCGCAAGCAAGGCGGCATTAGAGAATATGACCTGCTCATTTGCACAATTACTGGCACCCAAAGTGAAGGTCAATAGTATTGCGCCAGCATTAATTTTATTTAATGAACAGGATGATGAAGATTACAAAGTGAAAGCACGCGCTAAATCGCTGATGAATAAAGAAGCCGGTGCATCGGAAATATTAAGTGCCGTTGATTATCTTTTGAACAGTGGTTATGTGACAGGTCGAAGTCTTCCCGTCGATGGAGGGCGGCATCTAAAATAGTAAATGTTATATTCTCGTTAATAAGCTTGTTAGCGTATCTTGAATAGGTGCATTTATTTTCAGTTGAGAGAGTTCATCCGCACGGGTTTTTCCAAGGGTTAGTGTTGCAATAGGTTTATTTAAATCATGAGCATATCGGCAAAACCTAAAGCCAGAATAGACCATTAAAGATGACCCTATAACCAAGAGTGCGTCAGAAGATTTCAGTGTTTCCAAACAGTGATGGACACGCTGTTTAGGAACATTGTCGCCAAAAAAAACAACGTCTGGTTTGAGAATACCACCGCATTCGGGACAGTCAGGAATCTGAAAACGAGAAAAGTCCATCTCAATATGGGCATCACCATCGGGCGCCGCCTCAGCAATCATATTACTAAATAGGGGATTCATTTCGGCAGCTAGACTATGCACTGTATTTCGTTCGACACGATAGTCACAATTCATGCACACAACTTCGTCTGACCTGCCGTGAAGATCAATAACTTTCTGAGATCCTGCCTTTTGATGGAGACGATCTACATTTTGCGTAATCAATAAATTTACATGCCCTTTTAACTCTAGCTCTACCAGCGCGTGATGCGATGGATTAGGTTTAGCGTCACGAATAATAGGCCAGCCCGGTAAGCTTCGTGCCCAGTAACGTTGTCTAGCCTTATGGCTCGACATAAAGTTTTGATGTTGTACAGGCTGTTTCTGTTTCCACTCACCACGTATGTCTCGATAATCAGGTATGCCAGAGTCTGTACTAATACCGGCACCTGTTAAAATAAGTAGGCGTGGGTGTGTTTGAATAAAGTTCAACAACTCTTCTGCCATGATCTCAGTTAAGGGGGAGGGATGACAGGTTGAGGTATGTTTAGTGGTGAGCACGCGTTTAAAATCCTTGATTCAGCTGACAGTCATAAAGCAGCTTTATACTGGTATTATGATAAAGATGATTCTATATACGTACAAACCCCTTTTAGTCGTTCTGTTGATGATATTTCTGGCAGGATGTGGTTCACGCTACCCTCTAAATATTCCCGAAGAACAGTGGGTATTAATGACACCTGAGCAACAGTTTGATGCTAGAGCTCAGCAAGCTGCTTTAGACCAAGCTGCGCATGAGCGAAGATTGGCAGAGGCTAGGGCAAGAGAGGCCCAAGCGTTAGAAAGGGCGGCAGAGCTAGAGCAACGACGACGTGATGCATCATACGGTGAGCGTGTTCAATGCATTATTGATCCTGCAGAAGCCTATATTCGTGGTCGTTGGGAAGAGGTAAGGCCCGTTGCCATGGATCTTGTAACAGGCTTTCAGGATGAAATAACAGTGAACGATAGGCGAGGGCGGTCAAGCATATCGCTTTTTGCTCGTTTTGATGGTCAAGTTGTTTCTGTGTGTCGGCGGTCGATGGGTGCTCATCGACCACAGGACTGTGCAGAGATCGTAGCGACTCGAAATCAATTTCAGCGTGGAGTGACTCAACGCATAGAACAAGACCGATTAATAAAAGGGCGGATGTATTGCGACCTGGTTCCTGAATCATCATCCGTAAAGCCAAGGCGTGTGCGTTAGAACATCTAACGCACAGGCTCAGCCCAAAGGTCATACTCATCCGCATCGACTACTCTTGCACGAATAAAACTACCTGGGGTCAGGTGAGTTGCGTTATCTAAGAATACTTGACCATCAATTTCAGGGGCATCTGCCTTGCTTCGTCCAACCGCACCTTCGTCAACAACTTCGTCTATGATGACCTCAATCTCAGTGCCCACTTTTTGTTGAAGCTTTGCCGCGCTGATCTTTGCCTGGACAGCCATAAAGCGCTCCCAGCGGTCCTGTTTAATATCATCAGGTATTAGTTCAGCCAACTCATTAGCGGTTGCTCCATCAACGGGTGAGTATTGAAAACAACCTACGCGATCTAACTGTGCTTCTTCCAAGAAGTTCAGTAGTATTTGAAAGTCTTCTTCTGTTTCACCAGGAAAGCCAACAATAAAGGTGCTACGAATCACAAGTTCAGGGCAAATTGCACGCCATGCGCGAATCCGCTCGAGCGTATTTTCAGCGTGCGCTGGACGTTTCATCATACTGAGCACACGAGGGCTGGCATGTTGAAAGGGAATATCCAAATAGGGAAGAATTTTACCTTCAGCCATTAAAGGGATCACTTTATCAACTGACGGATAGGGGTAGACATAATGGAGTCTCACCCAAACACCGAGATCGCCAAGGGCTTGGCAAAGTTCGAGTAATCGAGTTTTTACTGGACGGCCATTCCAGATGCCTAAAGGATATTTTAAATCGACTCCGTAGGCGCTAGTATCTTGAGAAACAATCAAAAGTTCTTTAACACCTGCCTTTGCAAGTCCTTCCGCTTCTTTCATCACTTCTTCCGCTGTGCGTGAAACTAGGTCACCACGTAATGATGGAATAATGCAGAAGGTACAGCGATGGTTACATCCTTCACTGATTTTTACATAAGCATAATGACGCGGTGTCAGCTTAATACCTTGCGGCGGAACCAAGCTGACAAAGGGGTTATGCTCAGGTATGTGTGGTGCATGCTCATGCACCGCACTGACAACTGACTCATAGGCCTGAGGGCCCGTGACGGTTAAAACCTGGGGGTGAAGGTTGCGAATTTCATCTTCATTAACACCCAAGCAACCTGTCACGATCACACGACCATTCTCCTTAATCGCCTCACCTATAGCGTCCAAAGATTCAGCCTTAGCGCTATCAATAAAGCCGCAGGTATTAACCACTACAACATCTGCATTGTCATAAGAAGGGGATATCTCATACCCCTCTGTTCGCAATTGGGTCAGGATTCGTTCGGAGTCTACAAGAGCTTTAGGACAGCCTAGGCTAACAAAGCCTACCTTGGGTGCGTTCATATATGAGAAAAACCTTAGAGAAAAACAAAGCGTAATTTTAGCGAAATCTGCTTAAAGAGGCGAGAAAAGAGCGTTGCACTGAACGACTAGCATGATATTATTCGTAACAATACATATCAATTAATATGTATTGTGTACCATTTAATATCATTGAGAGGTCGGTATGGCCAGAACTAGCCAGACTCATCAAGCCGTATTCAAAGCGGCCGATGCTTTGTTAGAGAAAGGGGTTCGTCCAACACAACAGAATGTGCGTGAGGTGATTGGGAGCGGTAGTATCACCACCATTAACAAAGCACTGGGTGACTGGTGGGCAACGCTGAGTGAACGGCTGAATCGTCGGCAAGATCACCCGGAACTTCCTGAGCCTGTCATTCGATTGGCAAATCAAACTTGGGATAGGGCGCTTGCCTACGCCGAAAAACGCTTTCATGAACAGACTCATGTGTATAACGAAAAAATTCAGATGCTTGAGCAGGCATTGAAGGAAGCGGATCAGCGAGGAGGACAAACACTCACCTTGCTTCAAAAAGACTATCAGGACCTGCTTCAGAAACACGCTTTATTGCTTGATGATGTTCGCCAGCAACACAGTGCGTCACATGCAATGGAAGAAAAGTTGTTTAAAAGTCAGAGCCAGGTCGAGATATTAGAGCGCGAACTTAATCAATTACGCCAGGGCGATGTAAATATTCATCAAAGTGATGAAGTGATTGAATATCGTGTTAAAATTCGAATTCAAGAAGAAGAAATTTCGCGTCTTAAAAAGCAGAATGCAGATTTGCAGTCGGACAATGCCAGTCTTCGCAAAACTTTACTTCGTCTAAATCCGGTTGACTAAAAATGGAACAGTATATCCCCGACGGTAGTTCAGTTCAGGTAATACGTGAAATGATCCGAGAAGCGGCACCCGGAGAAGTATTCTGTTGTCGTGATCAAGCTTTATTCGAAACCACTAAAGTTGCATTGATTGCCGAGAAAGCTGTTGATATAACCATACAGTTGCTGGATGAAGGGAACTATGTCGTAAAGCAAGTTTCATCCAAGCGGCGAAATAACCAAAAAAAGAGTGAGCACCTTAACGATCGTCAACTTGCTGTCGTAAAAGCGCTTGAAAAAGTACTTTTACACTGTCGCAAGGAGGGCGTACAACTGATAGGATTTAGTGACGAACTGGTAGCACAGCCTGCTCACCTTGATCCGGCGGAAGGAATATCGCCTTTTGCGCTTGATTTGGATACGAGTGACGTATATAGAGGCGCAGATAGCTTGAAAAAAGGCGTTTAGTTATGACAATCCGTATCTTGTTGGTTGATGATCATTCCATCATCCGCGCCGGCTATCGGCAAATATTACAAAAACATCGCAATATATCGGTGATTGCTGAAGCTGAAACAGGTCAGTGTGCTGTTGATTGTTGCAAACAGTACCGACCAGATGTTGTTGTACTGGACTTGTCGATTCCATTCAATAATAGTTCCGATGAAGTATCTTCCGCCTGCGGCCTTGAAACCATTCGGAAAATTGCCGCTTTAAAGCTACACACCAAATTACTTGTCCTTACCGCCATGAGCAATGAGCCCTATCCATCTCAAGCCGTTACTGCTGGCGCTTCTGGCTATCTGACTAAGCATTGTGCTCCAGAGGAGCTGGTCGATGCTGTTAAAACGGTTGCAAAGGGCAAACAGTACTTTTCTGTGGCAATTCGTAATGAAATGAACCCTGATACTGAAGGATGCTCTCCATTAGCCTCTTTAAGCAAGCGTGAGATTGAGATCTTTAGCATGCTAGCTGAGAGCTTTCCAATCAACCAGATTGCTGAATCTCTCTGCTTAAGCCCAAAAACTGTCCACGCCCATAGAGCCAATATACTGCGAAAATTGAAGCTCAAAAATAATGCTGAGCTTGTTAAGCTTGCTGTTCGCATTGGTGTAACAGCAAGCTAACAAGCTGGCAACAACTATTGTTAATCAACTTTTGAAGCGTATCGTTTCTGCATCTCTTCGAGCCGATAAATTTTACCCATACGGCTTGCCATTCCTTCGCAACCAAAAGCCTGATATCGAGCCATACAAATCTCACTCATCGCTTGAGTCGCTTGTTTAAGAAACTTTCTTGGATCAAAATTTTGTTGATCATTATGCAAGAATTGTCTGACAGCGCCTGTCGATGCCATGCGCAAATCAGTATCGATGTTAACCTTACGTACACCGTGCTTAATACCCTGAACAATTTCCTCAACAGGGACGCCATAGGTTTGGCCCATATTACCGCCATACTGATTAATAATCGCCAACCACTCTTGTGGAACGCTGGATGAACCATGCATAACCAGATGAACATTCGGAATGCGCTGGTGAATTTCCGCAATACGATCAATCCTGAGTACTTTACCTGTCGGTTGCTGTGTAAACTTATAAGCGCCGTGACTAGTACCTATCGCTATTGCCAAAGCGTCGACACCGGTTTTTGCAACAAAGTCTGCGGCTTCATCAGGGTCAGTGAGTAGCTGATCTTGACTCAATTTACCGGTAGCGCCATGACCATCTTCTTCGCCTGCCTCGCCTGTTTCCAAGCTACCTAGACAACCTAGCTCACCTTCCACCGATACACCACAGGCATGCGCCAACTCAACAACTTGGCGCGTGACCTTCACGTTATAATCGTAGCTAGAAGGGGTTTTACCGTCTTCCAGTAATGAGCCATCCATCATGACCGAACTAAAACCTGACTGAATGGAACGAAAGCATACAGCAGGGGATGCACCGTGATCCTGATGCATGCAAATAGGGAGGTGAGGGTAGGTTTCTACTGCGGCCTCAATCAACTTACGCAAAAATACTTCACCTGCATAACTGCGTGCTCCAGCCGATCCTTGTAAAATAACAGGGCTATTTGTCGCGTCGGCAGCCTGCATGATCGCATGCACCTGTTCCATGTTATTCACATTAAATGCGGGCAAACCATAACCCTGTTCAGCGGCATGGTCGAGTAATTGTCTAAGTGAAACTATTGCCATGAGAGGCTCCTTTTTTATTTTTCAATGTGTCAGCGAAAGAAACAGTTTAGGAAGGGTTTGAGGTAGACGTTTGACATCATCTATAACGCAATATTTCTGACCAAATATGCTAGACACATACTCATCCGCCTTGGGGTCTAAATTAATGCAGTAGCTATGAATACTAGAAGCCTCTAACTCATGCACTGCCTTAGCAGCATCCTGAGTCAAATAATCAGGATCTTGTATGTCGATATCTGAAGGCTTTCCATCACTTAATACCCACAAGAGTTTTTTGTCCGTTTTTTGTTTTGCTAAGTATTGTCCTGCATGGCGCAAAGCGGCTCCCATGCGAGTTGAGTAGCGTGCCTCTGTAGTCGCTAAGCGTCCTTTTATGGTGTCATCCCAATCTTCACTAAACCCTTTGATATGTAAGTAATGTACGGCTTCACGTGTGTTGGAATTGAATCCAGCCACTGCCATATCATCGCCCAATGTATCTACTGCGGTCGCTAAAATAGCAACGGCTTCCTGACTTAACTCCAGCAAGCTACTGCTGGCATGATCAATCAATGGATCAATCAATGGATCATTCAGGGAGTGTGAAAGATCCAGTAATAGCAATAGGGCAATACTGCGTCCTTGATGAACGTGGCGAAAATAGATTTTATCTGTTGGTGTGTTGGCTGTTTTTAAATCCAGCCAAGCTCGAATAAGTTCATCGGTATCCAGTTCATTACCTTTTTCTTGATAGCGTAAACGTTGCGGGTTTTG
>SLCQ01000236.1 GCA_007125745.1 Nitrincola sp. | reverse complement strand
TAGCATCATTATTCCTGTGTTAAATGAAGCGGAACACCTAGTGTCACGACTAAAAGCGTTACAGTCGTTTCGAGAACAGGATATTGAGTTGATTTTAGTAGATGGTGGAAGTTCTGATCATACCCAGCAGTTAGCTGAAGGTTGGGTTGATCAATTGATTTGCTCTGGTGCCGGACGTGCTTTACAGATGAACTCAGGCGCTCACCAAGCAACAGGGACATGGCTTTTTTTTCTGCATATCGACACACGTTTTACTGCTGAAGCAGAAAAAGCCCTGCTCTCAATAGTGTCTAATGAGGCTCCAAACTGGGGGCGTTTCGATGTGATGATTGAGGGTAAGCACCCATTATTAAGAGTAGTCGCAAACATGATGAACCTACGTTCTCGTTTATCGGGCATTGCCACTGGTGATCAATTGATCTTTGTCCACCGCTCCTTATTTGATGTCGTGGGTGGACTTCCTAAACAACCGTTAATGGAAGATGTCGAGATCTCTAAGCGTCTTAAAAAGATTCAGCCACCCATCTGTCTAACTGAAAAAGTCATCACCTCAGGGCGCCGTTGGGATCAAAATGGGTTTTGGTCAACGGTGTTATTAATGTGGTCACTGAGGTGGCGCTATTGGCGAGGGGAAACGGCTGACGAGTTGGTTAAGGAATATTACTCATGACATCACCACCTATTCAGTTAGCTATCTTTGCCAAAGCACCGATTGCAGGACAGTGCAAAACCCGTTTAATGCCAGCATTGGGCGCTGAGGGCGCTGCGCAACTTCATGCGACTCTGGTCGAGAAAACGGTAAGAACAGCATTGGCCGTGCCTTATGCCGAGGTAACATTGTGGATGGTTGATCAACCAGACCATTCATTTTTTAAACGATTAGCAGTGGATTACCCTTTGTTGAAATGGAAACAACAATCCGAGGGTGATTTAGGGGAGCGAATGCATCACGTGTTTATGTCGCAACAACAGCCCACTTTGTTAATGGGTAGTGACTGTCCCGCATTCACATCGGATCTACTGCAATATTACGCGAATTTACTGATCCAGCATGATGCCGTGTTTGTTCCTGCTGAGGATGGTGGTTATGTTTTAGTAGGTTTGCAAGCAGCCTGCTCGCCATTATTTGAGCAGATGGAGTGGGGAACTGCCGAGGTGATGCAACAAACTCGCAAGCGTTTACAACAGTTACAGATAGATTGGGTTGAAGCAGACTCGCTTTGGGATATTGACAGGCCTGAAGATTACCAGCGTTATATTGAGGAACAAGTTACCTAATTGACAGGTCTATAAACCTAAATCAGCTCACCGTCGTACAGCTTATAAGAAAATTATTTCTTAGGGGGAATTGCCGTGTCTAACAATAATCCAATCGATCCATCCCAGCTACCTTTTGTAGCGCCTTGTCGCAAGGTAAGCGATTTTGCGCCTCTACGTTGGTTGAAGTTAGGTGTAGATGATCTGCGGGCAGCGCCTAGACAAGGTTTAGTTTATGGGTTTTTAACGGTGTTGGTCAGTTGGGCGATGACCTTCATAACCATACAGTTTGGTACATTGGGATTTTATTTTGGGCTCGTCAGTGGATTCGTTTTTGCAGGTCCTTGGTTGGCTCTTACGCTTTATGCGATAAGCTTACGCCTTGAAAGAGGGCAAAAAGTATCTTTAAGACGCTCGCTCTTAGATGCAGCAAGTGCGGTCGGTTCGGCAATGCTGTTCGCCGTCATACTCGTGGTGGTGTTACTGGTGTGGGCACGTGCGGCCAACACGATGTTTATCTTTTTTCCACAAATCAGTGATCCGACATGGGGTCAAATTATTCCATTTGCTGTGGCAACTATGGCTGTTGGTTCGTTATTTTGCCTAGTAATTTTTGCGGTCAGTGCTTTTTCCTTGCCGATGATTATTGATCGCCAGGTCGACACGGTTACAGCCGTCATTACCAGTGTAAATGCGGTTCTCAGAAATAAATACCCACTCATGCTGTGGGCCGTCATGATTGCGTGTCTGGTGATGATAGCGGCACTCTCGGCATGGGTTGCATTGATCGTGATTATGCCTGTACTAGGGCATGCCTCTTGGCATGCCTATCGTGAGACTATCGATGCAGAACAGTGGCCAAGAAGCCATCTAAAAGATTGATCTGTTAAAATAGATCAGACTTTGAACCGATGCATGCCTTCTTTTAGCTCTACTGCCGATCTTGACAACTCCTCGCTCGAAGCGACAATGTTGGCAGAGATAGACAAGGCCTCTGAGGCCTTATCCGTAATCCGGCTGAAGTTGGAGTTGATCGTTTCGGCAACCACAGATTGCTCTTCCGTCGCACTGGCAATACGTATGTTCATATCATTGATTGAGCCGACACTCTGGCGAATAATCCCAATTGATTTTCGCGCATGTGCGGCTTGCTCTACCGATAAACGAGTTTGCTCTAAACCCTGATCCATGACGGCCACGGCGCGAACTGTCTGTTGTTGTGTTTTAGAAATTAAAGATTGAATATTGATAGTCGACTCTTTGGTGCGACTAGCTAAAGATCTGACCTCATCAGCAACCACTGCGAAGCCTCGCCCTTGATCACCCGCTCGCGCGGCTTCAATCGCGGCGTTTAAAGCCAACAAGTTCGTTTGCTCAGCAATTTCCGCAATAATTTGCACAACCGTTCCTATTTCCTTGCTGTCTTGCTCCAATTCTTTAATGACTGTCGAAGCTTCCGCCACTTGTTTGGACAAATTGTTGATGCTTTCTTCCGTTTTACTGACTTCTTGATCACCTAGAATTGCTTCTTCATTTGCCGTGTGAGCGAGTGAAGCCGCATCTTGAGTTAAACGTGCAACATCCTGAACCGCTTGGGACATTTGGCTAATGGCTGAGGCGCCTTTGTAGGTTTCATCTTTCTGGGCTTCAATTTTATCGTCATTATCGTTAGCCATACTGACAAGTTCCGAAGAAGATCTAGCAACCTGATTCGCCATTTTTGTAACTTGTTTAATGACACCAGATAGATCAGCTGTCATTTGATCGATCGACCCAAGAATACTATCAGGATATTGAGCACCCGTTCGAAAGGAGAAATCTCCACGAGCAACGTTTTTAATAAATGCTGAGGCATCTTCAGCTGACCCGCCAATCAATATTTTGAGTTTACGAATGGTTCTTAAACCGATAAATGCACCGATGGCGATCGCAATGACGGTGATGATGAGCATCGCCTTTAAGAAGTTGCCTGTTTCATTTCTTACAAAGCTGATTTCTTTCTGGATTTTCGCTTCTTGGTAATCGATAAACGAATTAATGGCTGCAAGCCAGTCCGAGTAGGCCGCTGCCGTACCATCGAGAAGGTGACCTTGCGCTGAGAATTGACTTTCTTTCAGAATACTAAGTGTTTCTTCTGTTAAAGTTAAAGTGGCCTTTTCAATGCGCTTTATCTCGTTGAGTAATCTAATTTCTTCGTCTGTGATGCTGTCATCTTCAGTAAAAAGTTGATCTAATCGACGTGCAGAGTCTTGATAAAAGTCATCTAATCGTCTGATTTCATTTAGGTGAGATTGACGATCTTGAGGGTTAAGTACTAGCACTGCGTCTCTTAGAGATATCGCCCGATCATGCACGCTACCGCGAAAGTTGATGGCAAATCGTTGCTTTCTTGAATCGACATCATTGACTAAGGAAAGTACATGATCAACGCGTGTCACTTTGATCACGCCAAATGATGAGATAGCAATCATTAACCCTAAAAGGATAGAAAAACCTATGTATACTCGTTGGACAATAGTCATTGTTTTTCTCAAGCTGAATGTTATTGGTTTTGTTGCAGTCTTAAGTTTACACAGCGTTTTTGAAAAATATCTGTGATTCATATCAAAATAACAGAAAATATAGAAGATAGAACTAGACATTTTGCTATTTTGATTTTTTGAAAGTTTCTGTGTTTGATGCTTTAATAGTTTTTTGTGTAGGATGAATCTTCGAAATGTTGCTCGCATGCTAGGATTGACGATAAATTGCATCACCGCAAAGCCTGTTGTTGAAATAGAGGCAAGTCGCAGTTTGCAAGATGCCCTGACAGCCCTATCCGAAAGGGAAGTCCACTCCATTGTTGTAGTCGGTCAAGATAGCTTGCGCATTCTGACCACTCAAGCACTGATTACCTTAACCCTGGCCGATGTAGACTTAAACACTTCACTAGCCGATCTTGATTTGCCAAGGGTCAAGTGCATTAGAACAACCACATCTGTCAGTGATGCCCTTGTGCTTCTGCAAGGTAGTCATTCTCGCCATCTATGTTTAGTAGGTGATAATAAGCAGTTACAAGGGATTATTAGCTTTAGTAATCTTACAAAAGCACTCGATCCAGATCTTTCCTTCTTTGATCACGATATTAGTGTGATTGAGAGTTTGAGTGATTTCTGCCAGGTCAATGAACATGAAACCCTTAGATCTGCCATGATCAAAATGCACTTGGCGGGACACTCCTCTTGCGTGGTGAATTTTGAACAGGGTCTTCTGGGAATCATTACGCAAACTGATATCCTTAATGCACTAAACACTAAGCAATCATTATCTATTCCGGCTGGGCAATTTGCCTCTACTTCTCTAACGGGTCTTTCAATTCGCAGTTCATTCTCACAAGCGCTGAGTGTTTTTCAACACTCTCAACACAAACGGCTGCTGGTCAAGGATGAGGCAGGGCAATTTGTAGGTTTACTGCATCAAAAAGAACTGATCGCTTTTTTAATTGATCGTTGGCGTGAGTTAGGCTTGCTGGAGGACGCCCGAACCGAGTCTGCTCATCAACTTTATGAAAATGAACAGCGCTGGAAAGCGGTTTTGGAAGGGACTCAACAGGGCGTTTGGGATTGGAATACTGTTACTAATGAGGTTTATTTTTCGCCAATCGCAAAGTCAATGTTGGGATGTGATGATACTGATTTTAATAATCATCTTTCGGATTGGGAATCTCGAATTCATCCCGATGATGTGTCTAAGGCATTCGCTGATCTTTATCTACATTTAAATGGTAAAACCAGAATTTATGAATCAACTTATCGATTACTTTGCAAAGATGGTTCCTACAAATGGATTTTAGGTAAAGGACAGGTATTCACTAGAGATGCTGAGGGTAAACCGCTGCGTGTGATTGGTAGCCACACCGATGTCACTGAAGCCTATGAACAGAAGCTTAAATTAAACGAGCTGGCTGAAAATACGCCGGGTGTTTTATATCAATATCGGCTTAATCCTGATGGTAGCAGTGGTTTTCCTTTTGCTACACAGAGTATGGAGGATATCTATGGTTTTACCCCTGAAGAGGTGATGAAGGATGCGAGTCTGATCTTTGACAGACTGCATCCTGAAGATCTTGAAGCCGTGACTAATAGTATCGAATACTCGGCTAGGCATTTGTCGATTTGGCATATTCAATACCGGTATATTCACCCCAGCAAAGGGGTAATTTGGTTGGAGGGACAAGCTTCTCCCACCAGAATGCAGGACGATTCGATTCTGTGGAATGGTTACATCAACGATATTACAGACTACAAACAAGATCAGTTGTTGTTGGATAAAACGCGAAAAGATTTCGAATTAACCATGGAAGCCACCGATACTGGTTTGTGGAGTTGGGATTTAACGTCAAATCAAGTGACTTGGTCTGAGATTACCTTTCGACAGTTAGGTTATGAGCCAGATGAGTTCGAGATGTCGTTGGAGAAGTTCGAATCTTTGATTCATCCAGATGATATCTTCAGAACCATGGATTATGTCAAGAACAGTATTCGTGAAGGTCAGACACTGGATGTTCAATTTCGGTTGCGCCACGCAAATGGATCATGGGTATGGGTTCAAAGTAGGGGTAAAGTCACCGTAAAAGATCAGCACCATCAGCCACTTCAGATGATGGGTACACATACCAATATCAACCACAGTAAATTAATTGAAGCTGAGCTGG
>SLCQ01000137.1 GCA_007125745.1 Nitrincola sp. | reverse complement strand
TTGATGATGAAGACGGTGATGAAGAATATGGAAGCACAGCATCGCGTAGCTCGGCGGTCCCTCACGACAGGCCCCGTGACAGCGGCGTATAAACGCAAGGTGGATGCGGGGGAGGTACGACGAGATGATGCGCAAGTCGTTCTGGCGGCAAAACTCGATGCCCTGCACGAGTCTCTTACCTCTCTCCCACCAGTACCCGTACGCACCGACAGACCCACAGAGAGCAGCACTAGAAGCAGCAGTCCGCTGTTACCGACGCGATCCTTGGCATCCGCCCAGTCCTTTATTCGAAAGAAATTCCATTTGTGGTCTTTTGGTCCACCACCGCGAGGCATGTACATTCATGGACCGGTCGGGGTCGGCAAGAGCTTTCTAATGGATCTCTTTTACGCGTCGGTTAATGTTCCTGATGATTCTTGCTGTAATAATGACAGCCACAGCTTCAAACACGTAAAAATTACCAAACGCCGCGTCCACTTTCATGAATTCATGCTAGACGTCCATCATCGAATCTTTGTCTACAAACAGAAGCACCCACGAGATGATGCGATACCCATCATTGCGCAGCAATTGGCACAGGAAGCCCAACTCCTCTGTTTCGATGAATTTCAAGTAACAGACGTTGCCGATGCCATGATTTTGAAACGACTTTTTTTATTATTATTGGATTGTAATGTCGTGGTGGTGGCCACCTCGAATCGCTCCCCCGATGCCTTGTATGAGGGAGGCATTAACCGATCCCTCTTTTTGCCATTCATAGACATGTTAAAACACACGTTCGACATTATCTCCATGGAGGATTCCGCCAAGGATTATCGACTCGAAACTCGAGCTGATGGTCAATCCTATTTTTGGTCAAACAAGGATGTTCACGGCGATAATAATAGTGATAACAACATGCAGGCGCAGTTGAAAGAAATATTTGGTGGCACTGCATCCGGAACTGAGGCCGAGGCCATTCACGTACCCTTCGGTCGCACCGTCCAGGTCGCCCGATTGAATGACCGGTGCGCCTGGTTTGACTTTTCCGAGTTATGCTACCAACCACTCGGCGCGGCCGATTATATTTCCCTCTGCGACCGATTTCAGGTCCTCATCATGGACCGGGTGCCGCAATTAGACGCCAATCACCTCGACGAAGCGCGACGATTCGTGACCCTCATTGACGTGTGTTATGAATCTCGCACCCGCTTGGTGCTAGCGGCAAAAGTCCCGCTCGATGAATTATTTGTCGAGTTTGAAGCGCAAGTTGAAAGCAGTGATGGAAATGAAGAGTTGTTTGTCAGTGAGAAGGGAGGAAACTCGAGTTCCTTTGCGACGACCATGATTCGCACCAAAGAGGGTGAAGAATTTGAGTGGTCGGCGACGGGTCGAAGTGGCGTGTCACTGGCACAATTTTCGGCCGCCAATGATCTCGCCTTTTCCTTTCGACGAGCCATGTCTCGGTTGGTAGAAATGGGTGGAAAGGAATGGGGACGGCAATGACGAAAGCTCTTTACCTTGCAAACCATTTTCGATTAGATCAGATGATACGATGGCAGCCGAAATCCGCCTGAAAAATGGATATAGCGCCAAAAAGTGCACGAAAATAGTCATTACTGGCTTTAAATCGACAAGAAGCGGCAAATAATTGTTCAATCTGTGCACCACCTGTTATTTTGGAATCCTGTGAAATAACGGCGCTGTCGGTGGTATCGCTAGAAGAACTTCGAAAACATCAGGTTTGATCGGCTGCTCTGGCTTCTCACATTGAATGGGTTAAGAAACAAAGGGTATTAACCTTCTGAAAATTCAGATGCTGATGTCATGTGTTCGGATTTCAGTGAAGGTTTAAGCTTTTAGTCGCAAAAGCGTTTTTATCTGTTCCTCGATATCAATCACAATTTCTTGCTCTTTTTCAATTATATTTGAGAAGTGTTTAGTGTTGGACTATTTTCCTACTATTGGTTAAAAATTAGGAATAAATGCCTATAAGGTAATGGCATGGCAAATATTGATGATGTCCAAAACAGGCATTTGTAAGATTTACCTGGTTTATCGATATAGTCTGGTCGTTGAAGCCATCGCTTCTATCTAACCTAAGGCAAATCACTCTGGCGTGTGGTTTAGCAAGGCTATACGTTTTCACGCTTCTTCTGCTAATTCCCCATAAATCAACTACTGGGCCGATATTATTTGAATTAACGGTAAAAATCCGTAATAATATTTTTAATTACGTAAAAATACCGTATTTGGTAATGAGGTGTAATATGCCTAAGATTTTGAGATATGAAATGCAGTGGGATGAAGAAACCTACGAATTGGCGGAGCGCGCTGCAAGAGCATCTGGATTAACCAGTATTAAAGCGTATGTCACCCAGCTCGTTAAGCAGAATGCACCCGAGGTTCTGGAAGCCTATAGCACCATCAAACTGACTAACGCACAGTTTGATGCTTTTTGTGAGGCTTGTGATAATCCGCCTGTGCCAACGGTTAAACTTCGCAAGGCCGCACAAGCACTTGACGAGGAGGGCTTCGTGCTAGATGCCAACCGCTGAATTTTTGCCGCTGAATCCAAAGACTGTCGATGTCAAATCTTTCGACTGCGGTAAGGCGGCTATTAATACCTATTTGCGCCGTTACGCGGCAAAAAATATGGCTCTCAACTTAAATAGGACTTTTATTCTCCCCTTCACACGAGAAGAGAGCTCTAAAAAGTTTCGTGTTGCTACGTACTACACTCTTGCCTATCAAACATTGATGCGTGAAGAATTACCTGACCCAACACGTTTGCTACGATATCCTGTTCCTGTGATCTTACTGGCACAACTCGGCATCGATCAACGATTTCAGCGACAAGGTTTAGGTTCTAAAACGCTGGTTCATGCACTACGAAAGGCCTATAAAATAGCATGTAATCCATTGGGCATACCCGCGACAGGTGTTGTTCTTGATGTGCTCGATCAAGACGCGTTGTGTTTCTATCAGTCCTTTAATTTCTTTTTACCCTTGACAGATAATCCCTTGAAGCTGTTCGTGCCGATAACGTCGCTTGAAACCCTCTGAATCGAGATCGGTGATACAGGAGTCGAAGTTGGAGTCTGTAATATCCCCACGAATTGAAAACATGGCATTTGCTGACTTTTGAGTTCTAATTGATCAGCACTCTGATTCGAGCTTGCCAATCCTCTGACATACTTTGCAGGGGCGTCACTAACCCTGCTTTTAGTGCATTGTGCGCCTCAGACTCGGGTAAGGGAGCCTTCAGGTCTCTCAAAAAGTGCAGCAAAATCTCTTGAGCATGCTGGCTATTTTGCATCAGATTTTTGATAGCGTAGTCAGCGGTGACATGCTTTTCTTTAGGGTGCCAACAATCATAATCAGTGATCATGCCTAGACTGATATAAGCTATTTGAGCCTCCTTGGCTAATCGTGCTTCGGGCATATTGGTCATGCCGATCACCTGCGCTCCCATACTTCGAAACCAGTGAGACTCCGCACGTGTTGAAAATTGAGGTCCTTCAATGCAGACATAGGTTCCTTGGGTTTTCAGTTTAAAGTTTTTGCTTTCGGCAATCGTGATTGCTGATTGTGCAAAATGCTCCGCAAGTGCTTTGCAAGTCGGATCCGCCATAGAGATATGTGCGACGGCACCCTCACCAAAAAAAGTGTTTTTCCGTTGACGCGTCATGTCAATAAATTGATCGGGTAGCACCATATCCAAAGGAGCGAGCTCTTCCGTTAATGAGCCGACGGCTGAAAACGAAAGCAAGTGGCGAACACCTAGTTTTTTCATCGCATAGATATTGGCGCGAAAGGGAATCTCGCTGGGTATGAGGTGATGCTGGCGACCATGGCGCGCCAGAAAAACCACGGGAACACCGGCAATTTCTCCTGTCACCAGTGCATCGGAGGGTTGACCATAGGGGGTTTCGATGGAATGTTCTTGACGCTGCTCGAGGGCGTCAATCTGATAAAGACCACTGCCACCAATAATTCCGATCGGGGTGTTTTGCACGTCTCGCCTCCAAAGTTCACGCTTTTGTGATTCGATCATGACCTGTTTTACGTAGATTTCAATAGACAAAAAAATAAAAATCCTGTCAAAGTGTAAGAAATGACCGTTTGGGTGCGACTTAATAATGATCAATGCACATGGACGTCAGTACCGATGTATAAAAATTTTGATAACTAAACTGTTATTTGTTTTAAGCTGTTTTTTAAAAGGTGTTTTATGAAAGATACTCTGCCACGATTAATTGCGACCGACTTTCCACCCTTACGACGTGGCAATCTAGAAGTCCTTCAAGCCAATATTACCTTGACCTGTAATCAGTCCTGTTTTCATTGTCATGTGGCGTCGAGCCCTAAACGTAAAGAGGCCATGACATACGAAACACTTGAGTTGCTTTTGGCGACATTGGATCGTCATCCCAGTATTCATACGCTAGATATCACCGGTGGCGCACCTGAATTGCATCCTGAGTTCCGCTGGTTGGTGAAAGAGGCGAGAAGCAGAGGGGTAACTGTCATCGATCGTTGCAATTTGACCATCTTAAGTGAACCCGGTCAGGAAGGTACGGCAGAATTTTTAGCTCAGCATCAGGTTAAAGTGGTTGCATCTTTACCTTGTTACTCAGCTGAAAACGTCAATGCTCAGCGCGGAGACGGTGTGTTTGATGCCAGTATTGTGGGTTTACAAAAGCTCAATGCGCTGGGTTATGGGCATGAAGCTTCTGGGTTGGTATTGGACTTGGTGTATAACCCGCTCGGTGCTTCCTTGCCACCCCCTCAGCCAGCCTTAGAAAAAGCCTATAAAGAACAATTAAAGGAGCATTTTGGTATTGTCTTTAACGACCTCTATACCCTCACCAATATGCCGATTCAGCGCTTTTGCAGTACCTTGATTAGTAAAGGCACCTTTGATGAATACATGACGCTCCTGAAAGCCAACTTCAACTCAGCCACCTTGCCAGGTTTAATGTGCCTGAATACGCTGTCTGTGGATTATCTGGGTCAGGTGCATGACTGTGATTTTAATCAGCAGCTAAAGCTACCCTTAGGTGATGCAAAAGAACCGGTTTATTTAAAAGAGTTATTAGATGCAGATTTATCCGATTCGCCCATTCGCATCGCAGATCATTGCTATGGTTGTACGGCAGGGCAAGGCAGTAGCTGTGGTGGTGCTTTAGTAAATTAGTGGAGGGCTACATGGAAAACGAAGCCATCATACGTTTGAGTGGGTTTATCGGTGTTTTACTCTGCATGCTGTTGTGTGAACGCTTTTGGCCGAGACGAACCTGGCGGCAGGGTCGTTTGCAGCGCTTTGCCATCAATTTCAGCTTAATTGCGCTTAGTGGCGTGTTGCAACGCTTAACTCTAGGCGCTGCTGCCGTTGCTATGGCGATTTATGCGCAGGCTCACGGATGGGGGTTACTGAATCAAATTGAGTTGCCTTTTTGGCTGATGCTGTTGGTTGGCATTTTGTTGCTGGATTTAGCCATTTATCTGCAGCATGTGGTGTTTCATAAAGTGCCTTGGTTATGGCGCTTGCATCAGGTGCACCATGCCGATCTTGATCTTGATGCCACCACAGGTCTGCGTTTTCATCCGATAGAAATTCTCTTGTCATTGATGATCAAAGTGGTGGTCGTGGCCGCTCTGGGCATTAGCCCTTGGGTGGTGATTATTTTTGAAGTTTTATTAAATGCATCGTCCATGTTTAATCACTCAAACCTGCGTCTTCCAGAAACCGTTGAACGCCGCTTACGTTGGTTGATTGTGACCCCCGATATGCATCGTATCCATCATTCGGTGTATCGTGTCGAAACCGATAGCAATTACGGCTTCTTTCTGTCGATTTGGGATCGGATGTTTAACAGCTATACCCAAACACCTCGGGATGGTCATACCACCATGGTGCTGGGTTTGGATTATGCCCAGCAGCCCGAGAAGCTCAAGTTACAGCATTTGTTAATCAT
>SLCQ01000124.1 GCA_007125745.1 Nitrincola sp. | reverse complement strand
AGATTCGTAATGACGTCAATGGCGGGACAGATTTTTCAACCGCACTATCACGTCACCCAAAGCACTTTGACGACTTAACCTGCTCACTGGTACGTGCGGGTGAACAGTCTGGTGCTCTTGAAACCATGCTGGATAGAATCGCGACCTACAAAGAAAAAATTGAATCGCTCAAGGCAAAAATCAAAAAAGCGATGACCTATCCCGCTGCAGTTGTCGTGGTTGGTATTGTCGTATCTGCAATCTTGCTGGTGAAAGTGGTTCCACAGTTTCAGGATATCTTTAGAAGCTTCGGTGCCGACTTACCAGCATTCACTCTTTTTGTCATCGGTCTGTCCGATATCGCTCAACAGTACTGGTTCTTTGCGCTCATTGGGTTTGTAGCTTTTGGCTTTGCTTTCTCTAAGGCGATGGAAAAGTCACAAAAACTCAGAGATGGTGTTGATCGCTTTGTACTAAAAATACCTGTTTTGGGTGAAATTCTTTACAAGGCAGCTATTGCACGTTTTGCTAGAACACTTTCCACTACTTTTGCCGCAGGCGTTCCGCTGGTATCAGCTTTGGATTCTGCAGCGGGCGCATCAGGGAATGTTGTTTTCAGAAATGCAATTTTGCAAATCCGTAATGGCGTATCGACGGGTCAATCTATGCAAAATGCCGTTAACATGACTGGCATTTTTCCTGCCATGGTGACACAAATGATTGCGATCGGTGAAGAAGCTGGTTCTTTGGATACCATGCTGGATAAAATTGCCAACTTCTATGAAGAAGAGGTCGACAACGCAGTGGATAATTTATCCAGCTTGCTTGAGCCGCTGATCATGGTTGTGCTAGGAACCTTAGTCGGTGGTCTGGTCATCGCTATGTACTTGCCGATCTTCCAGTTGGGTAATGTGGTTTAAGGAAGCCTTCATGTTTTTTGAGTTTTTTGCGGCCCACACTCTGTGGGCCGTGTTCTTTGCGGTGTTATTTTCCTTGCTGGTAGGAAGTTTTCTTAATGTGGTTATCTTGCGCCTACCCGTTATGATGGAACGAGAATGGCAAGCCGCTATTCACGCTGACACACAGACTGAAACCAGCGAATCAACCCCTGAAAAGTTTAACTTGGCCTTCCCTGCATCTCGCTGTAATCAGTGTGGGCACAAGATCCGCTGGTATGAAAATATCCCGGTGTTTAGCTGGCTATTTCTGAAAGGTCAGTGTAGCCAGTGTCATACGAAGATTAGCCCTCGATACCCTGCCATTGAAGCCTTAAGTGCATTACTGGGTGCGCTGATCGCTTGGCAATTTGGTTTGAACACCTTATGGCTCGCCTTAATGTTACTGACATGGGCATTAATTGCACTAACCTTTATCGATATTGATCACCACCTACTGCCTGACAGCATCACCCTACCCTTACTTTGGCTAGGATTAATCCTGAACAGCTTTGGCTTATTCACCAGCCTAGAAAGCGCCGTTTGGGGTGCAGTCCTAGGTTACTTATCACTATGGAGTGTCTACTGGGTTTTCAAACTATTAACAGGTAAGGAAGGCATGGGGTATGGTGATTTTAAATTATTAGCGGCTTTAGGCGCATGGGGTGGAGCAATCAGCCTGCCGATGATCATTTTGTTTTCATCAGTCGCCGGGGTGTTGTTGGCCGGAGTATTAATTATCTCGCGTAAGCATCAAGCGGCTAATCCACTCCCTTTTGGTCCTTATTTGGCAATTGCTGGCTGGATTGCCATTATCTGGGGAGAACCCGTCATGCGCTGGTATCTTGGAGGTTAGCCTGGAAAAACAAATGCTAACTCTGGATCAATGGCGACGCGATGCTTACCCTCCGCAACAGGGTGCATCGGTCCAAGAATTCTAGCCTTATAATGCTCTTGCATAGGGCAAACCCCTACTTCATCATCACAGGGTTTTAAGGTGATCTCTTTGGTCACACCCAGCTGTCTTACGGAGATTAAGTCCACTAAAACACCGCCAGCAACACCGACTTTTAACCCTTCAGGTCGAACAAGAATTTGAACAGGCGCGCCATCAGGATGCCCGGGTGCAGGAACGCTTCCCAGGGGTGTTGGCACATACCCCTGCTCTACATATCCAGACAAACGGTTTATAGGGCCAAACAACCCCGCAACAAAGGTATCTGCAGGGCGGAAATAGACTTCATCAGGTGTTCCTGACTGCCTGAGCAACCCATCAGCACCCAGTATTTTAATGCGATCAGCCATCGCCATCGCTTCTTCAGGATCATGAGTGACTAGCAGTGTCGCAACACCTCGTTCACGAAGTACATGGGCCGTTTCTTCACGTACCTGAGCTCGCAAGGTCGTATCTAGACCTGAAAAAGGCTCATCAAGCAACATCACTCGCGGCTCTGGAGCCAATGCTCTTGCTAAAGCAACACGCTGTTGCTGTCCACCGGATAACGTATGCGGATAAGCTTTATGGTAATCAGCCATGCCGACACGCTCTAAAAGGCGTGAGGCTCTGACGTGGGCATCAGAAGTAGATAGATGGCGCAGGCCAAACATAACATTTTGCATGACATTAATATGGGGAAACAGTGCAAAGTCTTGAAACATCAAGCCCACGCCGCGCTTTTCTGGCGGTAGTTGAAATCCTGGTTCAGCTACCAAACTTCCCCCGATGGTAATGCGCCCTTCTTGTATCGTTTCCAACCCAGCCGCAAGACGTAGTAGTGTAGATTTACCACTGCCTGATGAACCCAGCAGACATACTAACTCACCTGCTTGTGCACCTACTGAAACGCCATTGAGGACTTTTCTATTACCAAATCTGTGTCGAATGGCTTTTAACTCTAAGCCTGTATCAAGCGGCTTCATGATTGTGTTCCTCCGGAACGGCTCTGAGAGATTGTGTATGAAAGTAAGATGGTTGGAATCAACCCAACAAGCACAATGGTCAGAGAACCCAGCGCGGCAATTTCAATTTGTTCATCTTTAGCATATTGATAAACATGCGTCGCTAGGGTGTTAAAGTTAAACGGTCTTAAAATGAGCGTTGCAGGCAACTCTTTCATCGTATCAACGAATACCAAGATTGCGGCTGTACCTAAACTACCTCTCAAAATAGGCACATGAACATCCCGAAGGACGCCAGATGGTGAGCGTCCTAAGGTACGTGCGGCGCCATCTAAATTAGGGCGAATACGTGTTAAACCGGCTTCGACAGTACCGTATGAAAGGGCCAAGAAACGTGCGACATAGGCATATACCAATATAAACATGCTACCAGAGAGTAGTAATCCCGTCGAAATTCCAAAGCGCTCAAACATGATTGCATCGACAAAGTTATCAAAATAGCCGAAAGGATAGAGTATTCCCACGGCTAAAACAGCTCCGGGAACAGCATAACCAAGCGAAACCAAGCGCAGGCATGACGCCAAGAAGGGCCCTTTACCTAATCTCCCAGCATAGGCCAAAAACAGCCCTAAGGTCACTGCCACTAAGGCCGCCATAGAAGACAGCATCAGGCTATTTTTAGCATAACCTAAAAAGCCAGCAGAGATAGAGGCTTCGTAATATTGGATTGAGTAACTGATCAACTGAATAGCCGGAATAATCAAGCCCAGCAGAATAGGTAAAATACACGCCAAGATCGCTCCATACGTCTTCCATCCTTTCAACTCAATTCGCGGAGGAGATACACTTCGGGTCGAAGAATGGTAACGTTTTTTTCGTCGAGCAAAACGTTCTATGAGAATCAGTGCAATGATAAATAGCAGTAAAACAACGGCAATTTGGGCACCTCCTCCCAAATTTTTCATATGGAACCATACATTAAAGATGCCGGCTGTTAAGGTTCTTACAGCGAAGTAATCCACCGTACCAAAGTCATTGAGTGCCTCCATGAGCGCCAAGACTACCCCCACGACAATCGAAGGACGGGCAATAGGCAAACCCACTCGCAGAAAACTTTGCCATGTTGAGCATCCCAATGTTCGACTGGCTTCAAGCATAGTGGCCGATTGTTCTAAAAACGCAGATCTCGAGAGTAAGTAGACATAGGGATAAAGCACTAGCACCATCATCGAAATCGCACCACCCAGTGAGCGAATATTTGGAAACCAGTAATCTCTGGGTGTACGCCAGCCAAAGGTATCTCTTAATAAGGTTTGCACTGGACCTGAGAAATTGAGTAGATCCGTATACACATAGGCAACAACATAAGCAGGCATGGCGAGGGGAATCAGCAAGGCCCATTCAAAAATACGTCGTCCCGGAAAGCGGCACATAGTCACCAGCCACGCGGTGCCTGTACCTATAATAAACGTACCAATACACACCCCAAACATTAACCAAAGTGTGTTACGGATGTAGCCAGGCAATACGGTTGAGAGCAGATGGGGCCAGATATTTTCGGTGGGAAACATAGCTAAGTAAATGACGGCTATGATGGGTAGTAACACCACTAATGCAATCAGCAGACTTCCAACAGTCCAAAAATCCGTCTTCACATTGGCGCGAAGACGGCTAAAAAGATTACTGTTCACAGAAGAAAGATTACTCATATCGATGTTAATTTATCTCGCCATCAATGCTATATATCGCAAACGTCACACTGTTGTTATGTTCAATCAGAAAAATTAAAGCCACAAACAAAAAATCCGGTAACGCTATCTAGCGCTACCAGACATATATTCCCTTACATTTTATAGGTTATGGTCCTGCATTGAAATCAACTTCATTCATGATTCTCAGTGCCAAACCCTTATATTCTGTAATTGCGGCTGGAGACTCAGCATCAAATTTTGGTTCGCCCCACATCTGTACCACTTCAGAAAGCTGTACGCCTGGTTTAACTGGATATTCCGTATTACCTGATGAGTACATTTCCTGAGCAACATCACCAGATAAAAATTCCAATAATTGGACAGCCTGATCATAATTTGGAGCGTGTCGTGCAATGACCGCACCGGACAAATTGATGTGCGTACCCACCGTGTCTTGATCAACAAAGATAAGGTTCACTGACTCAGCCCAAGGGCGTTGTTGCTCATTGGCTAACATAGCACCCATATAATAGGTGTTCACCATGGCGATATCACAAAGGCCAGTATAGATATTTTGCACTTGACCTCTATCATTACCCTGTGGGGCCTGAACTAAATTAGCCTTAACGCCTTGAATCCACTCACGCGCTTTATCTTCACCATGATGGAAAATCATTGAGGCAAGTAAGCCTAAGTTATAGTCATGATCCCCAGGGCGAGTACAGATGCGACCTTCCCACTTGGGATCGGCCAAATCGAAATAGCTAGTAATTTCACTTGGATCAACACGTTCTTTAGAGGCGTATACAGGACGTGCTCTGAAAGTTAATCCCACCCATGAACCATCTTCAGCACGAAACTCCGCAGGGATATTCTGCTCAACCACATCACTAATAACAGGCTGTGTGAGCCCATCATTGACCATATCGACCAAACGACCTACATCAACGGTCATGACTAGATCCACTGGGCTATTACGGCCTTCCGCTTTGATACGTTCTTCCATACCTGCACCACTGGCGTAGACAACATTAACTTGTGTACCGGTGGCTTCTGTAAATGCATTAATTAATGGAGCGATGAGAAACTCTTGACGGTCGGTATAGACATTGACTTGATTTGCACTTGCCGATAAGGGCATCAGTGTAGCTACAGCAACGAAAGCGCATAGTTTTTTTAACGGCATAACTTAACTCCATTAACGATACGAATATTAAAACCTAAATCTGATTGATAATCAATCTTAATATCAATAATAGATTCAATATATCGATAATGCAACTGATTTTTATTTAGATTTACTCAACCCCTAACAGTCGACTCATCTGAAAACTAAATTTGAACGCTAATCGATATCATTCAAATTTAACAGTAAAGCCAACGCACTATATTGATCTAGGTCACCTCTATAGGACTGGATTCTAAATAAAGCTACACTGCTACTGATGATTAAATGATCCTAAGTGAGGCCAAACCAATGCTGGGTAGAATCATAAACTTTGACAGCCAGGCGTTTGATCTAAAGCACTATGAACAACTGCCAGGTGACTGGTACATTGCGATTGCAGACGTTGTATCGAGTACAGCGCTGGCACAAAAAGGCCGTGATAAAGATGTTAACTTTGTCGCAGCTGCAGCCTTAGCGGTGTTAAAGCATCAATTAGAACAAGATGGAGATCCAGCTGCGCTTCAATTTGGCGGGGATGGCGTTATTGCCGCGGTTCCACCTGATCAAAAAGAGGCTATCATGCACCGCTTAGCCGCTCTCGCTCATTGGTCCCAAGCGCTGTTCCAAATCAGTTTACGTGTCGGTTTGGTGCCCATTCAAGCACTTAATGATGCAAAACTCCCCTGTTTTGTCAGCTTACAGGTGTTAGATGATCAAAATGCATTCGGACTCTTTCTAGGTGACGGTATTCAAGCCGCTGATGATTGGGTGAAACAAGATCCACAATGGCAGATCAAGCCAAAAGAAGGTGACTTACCCGGATTAGAAAACCTTTCTTGCCGCTGGCATCCAATTCCAAGCGCTCGAGGCATCATTGCTTCCATTATTATGGACCCTACACTGCCTGGCAATTCAGGTATTGATCAACTGCAGCAAGTGATCAATCGCATCAATCAAATCGTAAGCATTGAACAAACCGCTCCCTTAGCACAACAAAAATCGCTCACCCCACCGGCCATTCCTTCTTGGCAATCTATCAAGAGAGAGTTAAAAATAAAGTCATCAAACGGTAAAGGAAAACGGATACTCACTGCCTATACCTCTTCATTTTTACTCTGGTTAGCGTGGCGTCTAGGCGGAAAGCTTGCCAGTATCAATGCAGGTAGATATCTTCAATCACTCGCGATTAAAACCGATTTTCGGAAGCAGACAGGTGGCCCAAGAATGGTGTTAGATCTGAGTCAGGAGGAGTTCGATCGCATCTTAACAATTCTGCAAGATGAAGAGCAAAAAGGAACGTTATTATTTGGCATCTCAACCAGTGATGCATCGACACTGACCTGCTTGGTTGAAGATTTTCAAGCCGATAACCACGTCCACTTTATTGATGGTCAGGAATTAGGTTTTTGGCGAGCATCGATTATGCTCAAGGAAAAACGTGTCCCCTGAGCATAACAAGTGGACGGAAGCTGGAAGGCTTAACTGCATTAACTCTGACAACACTTCATCCCGAACCGAGGGTTTCAGGTGTGTAATCCATAATTGCTTGGGTGGACTATCTAAAGCTGAAATAAAGGTCTGCAGTGATGTGGGCGTTAAGTGCTGACTTTGATGTGCAATATCACTAAGACGATTAGGAAATGCACATTCCAACATCAACACATCGAGTTCACCCAATTGTTGATAGGCATTTATCAACGCTTCGTCCAATCGAGTATCGCCTGAGAAACAAAATCGACTCCCCTTTTCTTCTACAACATAGCCGCATGCAGGTACAACATGCCGGGCAGGTATCGCCATTATAAGGGCATCCCCTATAGAAATAGGCTGATTAATCTCAATGGGATTGAACTGAAGCACGGGGTTCTCTTGACAGGGTAAGCAACTGAAATCAGGCCAGATAGTCCAATTAAAAATATGGGTTTGTAACGCTTCAATCACTTCTGGTAAGGCGTAAACCTGTAAGGGCGTTTTGCGTTGTTCAAACAGATTATCCAACAACAGCGGCAAAAAGCAGATATGGTCTAAATGTGCGTGGGTTAAAAACACATGCTCTATCGCCAGCATCTGCTCTTGGGTGAGTTCACCTAACCCAGAGCCTGCATCAATAAGTAGTTGATCGCCGATCTTTAGGCAGGTTGTAAACTCTTGCTGACCCACACCTCCACTGCAACCCAACACTTCAATTTTCACGACGATTCCTTTTGCTTCAATATACGCGTTATATCTGGCTGGTCTATCTGCTCTGGACTTAAATGAATCGAGGCATAGCGAAGATAGACTTTCTCTTGTATAAAAATTTCAAACAGGTCAGGATCTAAGTGCCCTTCATCCGCCATACGCGACATAATCATTAGCGCTTGGGATAATGGCATCGGCTCTTTATAGGGTCTCTCTTTTGCAGTTAAGGCCTCAAACACATCGGCAATCCCCATAATTCGAGCCGGAATAGACATCTCGTCTCTCGTCAGCCCTCTTGGGTAGCCTTTACCATCCATGCGCTCGTGATGGCAACCCGCATACTCAGGTACTCTTTTCAAATGTTTTGGAAATGGTAGCTGTTCCAGCATCTCCAGAGTAGCGACCATATGATCATTCATTACTTGACGCTCTTCAGGATTTAAGGTGCCTCTCCTGATGCTGAGATTATATCGCTCATCATCGCTGATTAATGAAACATGTGTACCTGATTGATCGGTATAGCTTAATTCTGTTAAATAGGCGAGACGATGGAGATCATCATCAGTCACATACTCTGATCCAATATTCAACTTCTGTAAGAATGCATATTCATTCAGCAAGATATCACGCTGTTGCTTAGTGGTTTGTCCATGCTCTGTGGATGACTCAGAACTGCTCAGCTTCTGTTTCAGCGTTTCAATTTCTGCATCTCTGAGCAAAACTTCAATGCGTGTTTTGATCAATTCGAGTCGATCAAACACTGTTTCCAGCTTTCTCGATTTTTCCATTACATGGTGCGGCGTAACCACTTTGCCACAATCATGAAGCCAGGCTGCCGTTTTTAACTCATAAAAATCCGCATCCGACATGGAAAAATCTTTGACAGCCGGATGCTTTGATTTGGAAACCGCTTCGGCCAAGAACAGGGTAGCATCAGGAACGCGACGACAATGATTACCCGTATGAGGTGACTTTTTATCAATTGCGGTTGCCAAAACACGCGTAAAGCTATCAAAAAGTTGTTTCATATCATTAATCAGTCGCTGATTGTTAAGCGCTATGGCGGCTTGTGAAGCGAGCGACTCAACCAGTTCAATGTCCAGTTCATTAAATGACTGGGGCTCTCCCTGATGGCCATTTTTATTAATCAGCTGTAATACGCCAAAAACCTCATTTTCATGATTGATCAATGGAACCGTCAGAAATGAGCGTGAACGGTAGCCACTTTTTGCATCAAATGTTCGTGTCCCGGAAAAATCAAAATCTGTCGTTTGGTAAACATCATCAATACAGATGGTTTTGTGTCCATGTATTGCGTTGGTTACAACCCACTGCTTATTCGCTTGTCCAACTTCATCATAAAGGGGTATTGGGTTAAACAGATCTGCACTGGGTTGTCCCTGGCCACCTAAAAACAGGCCAAGGCTTTGATTCTGAATCAGTGGGAAATGCACCTCTTGTTTTTCGTCATCAACAATATAGAGTGTGCCAGCATCCGCTTCAGTCAACTCACGGGCATTGGTTAGAATCATTTCCATTAATCGATGTTTATCATGCTCAGATGAGAGCGCAATACCGATTTGATTTAACTTTTTGATACGCTTCAAATAGGTTTCTTGAAGTGCGCCTTCAGTCATATCTGGATCAAGCATTATTTCGTTGCTCCGTCGCACTATATCTTCAAGCTCTTAAGGACCAGTCTCCAGCTGAAGATAATTGCTAGCGTTAATCATTCATTTGATTAATTATGGCGTGTTTTGTCGTTGAAGTCTCTCAAACCTTATCCCATCGTCTAACAAACCTATCTATAAAAAATAAGAGAGTTTGGATACAATATCGCTGTAGTTTTTTTACTAGAATAATAGAATCACCAGCGAAAAACGCGAATCTAGCGCCTCAGATTACCCTCTGATGCGTTTCACCTATGCAATTTGGGGAATAAAATGACAGATAAAAGTCCAAAAATTATTTATACGCTCACTGATGAAGCACCTGCTCTAGCGACCTTTTCCCTCCTCCCTATCGTAAGAACTTTTACTGCTGCTGCCGAAATTAGTGTTGAAACCAGTGACATTTCTGTTGCTGCCCGTGTACTTGCTGCGTTCCCTGAGAAACTATCTGAAGAACAGCGTGTGTCAGATACTCTGGCAGAACTGGGTGAACTCACTAAAGACCCCTCTGCTAATATCATCAAGCTGCCCAATATCAGTGCGTCAATTCCTCAGTTAAAAGCTTGCATCAAAGAGCTACAGTCTCAAGGTTATAACCTACCTGACTTTCCTGACGAGCCTAAAACGGATGAAGAAAAGCAGACTCGTGAGCGCTATGGGAAAATCTTAGGAAGTGCTGTAAACCCAGTGCTTCGTCAAGGTAACTCTGATCGTCGTGCACCACCAGCTGTTAAAGCCTTTGCACGCAAATTCCCTCACTCTATGGGCCCTTGGAGTAAAGCATCACGCTCTCACGCTGACTATATGCGCGGTGGTGATTTTTATTCCAGTGAGCAGTCAACAACCATGACAGAGGATACCGACGTTCGAATCGAATTTGTCGGTAAAGATGGCCAAGTGCAGGTCAAAAAAGAGCTACATTTGGAAAAAGATGAAGTGCTTGACGGCATGTTCATGAGTGCCAAAGCGCTACGTCAGTTCTTTGAAGATACGCTCAATGACTGTAAAGATACGGGTGTCATGTGGTCGTTGCACGTTAAAGCAACCATGATGAAAGTGTCTCACCCTATCGTTTTTGGTCATGCCGTATCTGTTTACTATAAAGACGTGTTTGATAAGCATGCTGAACTCTTCAAAGAGTTGGGCGTTAATCCGAACAACGGTCTGAACAGTGTTTACGAAAAGATCAAAACCCTGCCACACTCCAAGCAAGAAGAGATCGAAGAAGATATTCATGCTTGCTATGCAGGTCGTCCTGAAATGGCGATGGTAGATTCCGTGAAAGGGATTACCAACCTGCACATCCCAAGTGATGTTATCGTCGATGCTTCCATGCCGGCCATGATTCGTAACTCAGGCCAGATGTGGGGTCAAGATGGTAAGTCTAAAGATACTAAAGCTGTGATGCCTGAAAGCACCTATGCACGTATCTATCAAGAGATGATCAACTTCTGTAAAACCAATGGTGCCTTTGATCCAACCACTATGGGCACAGTGCCTAACGTTGGATTGATGGCGATGAAGGCTGAAGAGTACGGCTCTCACGACAAAACCTTCGAGCTTGAAGCTGATGGTATCATGCGCATTGTTAATGCCGCTGATGGTAGCATCATCATGCAACATGAAGTTGAAAAAGGTGATATCTGGCGTGCATGTCAAACCAAAGATGCGGCTATCCGTGACTGGGTAAAACTGGCTGTTACCCGTTCTCGTCAATCAGATACGCCTGCCATTTTCTGGCTTGACCAAGAGCGTGCCCATGACCAACAGTTGCGTCAAAAGGTAGAGATGTATCTAAAAGAGCATGATACCGAGGGTCTGGATATTCGCGTTAACTCATACATTCCTGCGATTCGTCGTACGATGGAACGCTTGGTGCGTGGCAAAGACACCATCTCTGTTACCGGTAACGTATTGCGTGATTACCTTACCGACCTCTTCCCAATCATGGAGCTGGGCACCTCTGCTAAAATGTTGTCTATTGTTCCGATGCTTGCAGGTGGCGGCATGTACGAAACTGGCGCGGGCGGTTCTGCACCTAAGCATGTTCAACAGGTACTGCAAGAAAACCACTTACGTTGGGATTCACTTGGAGAGTTCCTTGCCATTGCCGTCTCGTTGGATGAGCTTGGCATGAAGGAAAACCTACCCAAAGCGCGCATTTTAGGGCATGCCTTAGACCGTGCAACGGAAACGCTATTAGAGAACAACAAATCACCTTCTCGCCGTACCGGTGAGCTGGATAACCGAGGCAGTCACTTCTTCTTAGGTATGTACTGGGCGCAAGAGCTTGCAGCTCAAGATGAAGATGCTGATCTGAAAGCTCGCTTTGCACCACTGGCAAAAGCACTGACTGATAACCAAGAGAAAATCTTGTCAGAAATGAGTGTTGTCCAAGGTAGTCCAGCAGATCTAGGTGGTTATTACCATCCAGACCACGCTAAAACGGACAGTGTGATGCGTCCGAGTAAAACGCTGAACGAGATCATGGCGAGCTTTCGTTAAGATCTAACTCATACAGAGTGGAGCCCGTTGCAAAAACACGGGTTCCACTTTGAGCTCTCCTATATCGACTTTGAAGATTCAAGCTTGGCTTTTTCTACCAATTCTTCATCCAGCTCCTGCTGAACTGAAACACCTAACTCTCTAAACTCCGATGCCTGCTTAATAACATTTCCCTTGCCTGTATAGAGTTGCGAGAATGCTCTGTCATAGGTTTCTTTGGTTTTATCCAGTTGCTGACCTATCCCTTGCATCGTGTCGATAAACCCCTTCAGTTTGCTATAGAAGCGTTCGGCGCGTTTCGCTAATTCTGCGGTATGACGGCTCTGATTTTCAAATCGCCACAATTGGCGCACTAAGGTTAGACTGGAAAGCAAGGTAGCGGGTGTCGCGATTAAGATATTCATTTCTATGGCGCGCTGAAACAGGGCTTCATCTAACCGAAGCGCTGCTACATAAGCCGACTCAATGGGGATAAACATCACCACTAAATCGGGTGAGTTAAGATTAGGCAACTCAAAATAGCGTTTATCAGAAAGCTCTTTCATCCGAGCAGATATTGCAGACACATGCTCTTTAAGTGCCGCTTGGCCGGTTATATCGTCTTCTGCATTGATATAACGCGTGTAAGCAGATAAGGAGGTTTTCGCATCAATAATCAAATGTCGCTGTTCGGGCAGATATACGATCACATCCGGTCGTCGTCGACCCTGCTCTGTATTAAAACTCACCTCTCGATGATAGTCTTTACCCTGCCGTAAACCGGCACTGTCCAAGACGTTTTCGAGAATCAGCTCACCCCAATTACCTTGCACTTTACGTTGCCCCTGCAAGGCTTGTGTTAGCTTGTCAGCTTGATCCGTAATATCGCGGTTAAGCTTTTGCAAGTGCAACAACTCCGTTTTTAATTCACTTCGTTGTTTCAGGTCTTCACTATGAATATGCTCCACTTTTTCACGAAAGCCTTTTACATCATGATGTAATGGCATCAGCAAACGTTGTAATTGTTGTTGGCTTAACTGACTGAAGCTGGCTCCTTTTCGCTCCAACACATCATTGGCGAGCTGTTCAAACTCCTGTTTTAGCATTTCTCGATTGGCTTGCACCAATGCCAGTTGTTCCGCATGAAAACGGTTGCGCTCTTCCAGTGATGTGCTGAGCCTAGCATTTTGATCCCTTAACCGAATCACTTCCAATTTTATGCTGTCCAGTTCGATATCCGCTTGGTCTAACTGCTCTTGCAAATGATGACACTGGGTTTTCTGATGTGTCACTTCAAGAGCATATTGCTTCATGCGACTGATGCTGTAGATCCAAAGCCCCAAAAAAATAGCGGCAAGCAACGCTAAACCAGCGATCAATGGGTCAAACTCATTCATCCTTCGGCCTCACTGAGTCGAAATTTTCTTCCTTCGGGTAAGTCACGTATATGTAGGTCTAATTGTGGAAACGCAATTTCTATTCCAACAGATCTGAAGGTTTTAAGAATCTGTACATGGAGATCACTAATGGTGACATTACGATCCATCATTTGATTCACATACACTCTTAATTCAAAGCTCAGCGAACTATCTGCAAAATTCAAGAAAAACACCGATGGTGCAGGGTCTTTGAGCGTAAGTGGGTGTTCATCTGCGATCCGCAGTAACAACTCCATCACCTGTTCGGGGTCAGAGTCATAACTCACACCTACCGGAATGACACAACGCGTGGTACTGTCCGATAATGTCCAATTGATCAAACGCTCGGTTATAAAGTTCTTATTGGGAATGACAATCTCACGATTATCCCAGTCAATAATGGTGGTTGCGCGAGTCCGTATTCTTGCGACTGTACCACTATATTCACCAATGGTGATGGTGTCGCCCACTCTTACCGGACGTTCAAATAGCATAATCAAACCCGATACAAAATTTGCAACCACTTCTTGCAAACCAAACCCAAGCCCGAGTGTTAATGCTGCAACCATCCACTGTAGCTCACTCCACCTCAACCCTAACAAGGAAAATATCGTTATGACCGCAATAACGGAAATGGCGTAACGCACCAAGGTCGTAACCGTATAACTATGCACTTGATCAAGCAGTTTACTGCGAGAGAGCAGTATCTCGATCAAGCCAGGCAGGTTTCTATTCGCTATCACATAAAAAGCGCTTAATAAGAGTGCAAGCAACAGATCTTGCAGGCTAACACTCGAAGAAACCTCAATTTCACCGACTGAAATCGTCCTAGACCAGAGGGTAACATTATTAAGCCAATTCAAAGCAGGCAACACATCCGCCCAGACGACAAACAAGGACACCACCACCGCAGTGAATAGGGATGTTCTCAGTAGAGTTTGTGTTTGCTGCCCTACATCTTCAATACTGAGATGCGGGTCTGGCAGATCGGTTGCACCTTCAACTTCACTATTGGCTTGTTCAAGCTCTTCTCTGGCTCTCTGCTCTTTCATTCGGCGAATGCGCAGGCGAGTTTCACTTAGTACCAAAGCCCTCACGGAGATCGAATAGATGAGTAACACTAAGCTCAACACTACTAAGGTATCGACAAACCTTGGCAAAAGTTCACTAACGGTCAATAAATAGCCAAGAAGTGTCAGTATCAAGGTGATAAAAAAGACGACCAACAATATAAACCGAATCGCTTTACGCTTGGCACTTTGAAAGAATCTATTACGATCATCATCGCTTGGCGCCAGTATCTTCCAGACAATGAACATATTGTTAAGAATGATAGCCATCAGGCCTATACGTCCGAAGACATCATAAATAAGGTCATCTGGATGACCATAGGTTAACGCCACAAAAATAATCAGTGCTAACTGAGTGGGTAAAAACCATACAAGATGTAACCGGATACGCCTCAGTAGTAATGGATTCCAGTCAAAATGCGCACAACCTACGCCGTGCTCTCGTGTCAAAATTAAAAATAGATGACCGGCAAGCCACCAACTCGCCGTCGCCAACATGACACTGGATAATATTTCAATACCAGGATTAATATCACCCGTCAGGAAAATATGAGAAAAGCCAAATAGCAGTACAGGTATGGGTAAAACCGCTAACAGGCTCCAACCTAAAGCCTTTAAGGTAAGAGCAATATTATCGGTGTATTTATGAGATGTCAGTTTTGCGTAGGCTTTTAAGTGCTCTCCGGTTTTGCGCCCAGCAAAATATAGCCCACACACGAAGAGTATTAAAAATATGCTCGACAGATAGGATGTGTGAAGCGATGACTGTATACCTCTAACAACCCCCTTCCAAACAGACGGTTCAAGTAAGATTGGGAATGCGTCGGGTACTCTGTTGATCCAGGCTTGATTTACCGGCCCATGACTTGGCCACCAGAGTAAGGTTTCTTTTAGAATTAAATCCAGCCTTTCCGATAAGTCAGAAACCTCTCTGAGTCGATATTCATTCAGCGTGAGCTGTTCCGTGAGTTGTTGCTCAGCTTGCATTTGCATATTGAGTAACTCGGTACCGATTCGCAACAACTCTTGAAGGTTGCCAAGCATGGCACTGGATTCAGGAAACTGCCGCAGGCGTCTTAAATCATCTCTTAAATTGACACTTCTTAGACGAGATTGCACCAGTTCTCTTTCAAGAGCTTGTAATTCGGCTCTTGGGTTACCGTACATTTCCAAACGTTTTTGTTCGTCTAGAAACTGAGTTCCGATAGCTTGCGTTAAACCACCGATTTCAAGACGCTCTTCAACAGCGCGAATCGAGTGCCTTAAATCATCAATCCAATTTTCATAATCAGTACGTTGCGCTTGCAAATGCTTAATTCTGTCGTGTTGTTGTGCCACACTGTTAACACGCTCGCGCATTTCAGCGATATGTTGACCAAACTGTTCAGAGATATCTGGATCTCTCTCAACTAAGCGTGAAATGGAGACACTTAACTCTCTAAGCTCCTGAGTAGAACGAAGGTTAAGTTCACTCTCTAGCCACTGTCTTAAAAGGTCTATCATTTCACTTTCCAGCTCTAAGCCTTCAATTTCAATGCTAAGCGATTGAATTCTTGATGAAACGATTGACTGATCTAGGCGAGCGGCTAAATTACGTGATTCATGACGGCGCTGTATGGAAAGATTGACAGCCTCCATGGCTCTTGCCAGAGCTCTATCTTCAATTTCGTAAGGAATCTGAACAAGCTCTGCTGATGAATCATCTATAAGGTGATGAAACGCTTCACCTTGCGACCTTTGCTGTTCTTCTAAACGAAATAAAATAGCCTGCTTTTGCCCTAGTTCAAGACTTGTTTGCTGTTGTCGTCCGCGCAAATCTACAATCTTAGCCTCTAAACTGGAAAGTGAAACATCTTCAGCTTTTATCTTTTCACGTATATTAATGAGGTAGTCAAACCGAGCTTGCCAGACAGAAACTTTTTCGGGAAAAAGTTTAAGTTCATTCAGTCGTGCTTTAGCTCCCGATAAGCGCTCAGCTGCTAGACGTTCGTTTTCAATAACCTGTTGCCAATGAACTAGTGCATTACCTGAATGTTCATCCATTATGGCTATTTGCTCTTCTGCTTCTAGCTCTAATGTTTGTTCCATCCACAATTCAATGGCAGTTAGGTCAACCTGTTGCAGTGATTCTTGTATCTCTGCAACTGTAAACTCTAAATCTGCCATAAAGTCATACACCTGCTGCCTCGTTTGTTCATTAACCGATGCAAATAGCAGTGTAGAAGCCAATGTGAGCAAGCTGACAAAAAATAGATATTTACAGCATTTAAGCCAAGAGAAGTACTGGTTTGCTTGCATAGTCTAGCGCTCATTACTAAAGTGTTTTCAACAGTATATCATTCTCGCATTATGCACATAGATAGATACATCAAAATTGAAAATAGAAGGTGTTATGAACTATAGACCACTGGGGAAAACAGATCTTTCTATCTCTGAGTTGACTCTCGGTAGCATGACTTGGGGAGAACAAAACACTGAAGCTGAAGCTCACCAGCAGATTGATATGGCACTTGAAGCGGGTATCAACTGCATTGATGTCGCAGAAATGTACCCCGTGCCACCGAAACCAGAAACACAGGGCTTAACTGAAGCCTATCTAGGTAGTTGGTTACAAAAAAATCAACAACGTGATGGTATTGTGATTGCGAGCAAGGTCACAGGACCAGCAGAGAGCTTCCACTATTTACGAGGAGGTACACGTTTAACACATAGGCAGATCATCGAAGCTGCTGAAGCCAGTCTCAAACGCTTAAAAACTGACTATATCGACCTATACCAAATACATTGGCCAGAACGTCAAACCAATTTTTTTGGCCAGCTCGGTTATCAACATCAAAGCCAGGATATGGGCGTACCTATCGAAGAAACGCTACGAGCCTGTGACGCTCTCATACAAAGCGGTAAAGTTCGTCACATAGGTATTTCTAACGAGACTCCTTGGGGAGTGCATGAATATCTTCGACTCAGCAAACATCACAACCTGCCACGAATCGTCTCCATACAAAACCCTTACAATCTCCTTAATCGTACCTATGAAGTAGGCCTGGCAGAGATGTCGATTCGAGAAGATGTTGGCTTACTTGCCTACTCACCGCTTGCATTCGGTGTATTAAGTGGTAAATACCTAGAGGGTCAACGCCCAGCTAAAGCCCGATTAACGCTGTTTGAACGATTTCAACGTTACACTTCCCCTAAGGCTGAAGCGTCGACTGCCGCTTATGTGCAACTCGCGGAGGCGTTTCAGATGAATCCAAGTCAGATGGCACTGGCGTTTGTCACACAGCAACCCTTTGTGACATCAAACATCATTGGGGCGACAACATTGAATCAATTAAAAGAAAACATTGCTTCATCACAGTTATCCCTCAGTAATGAAATGCTTACCGCCATTGAGCAAATTCACTTAGCACAGCCAAATCCTTGCCCCTAAGGTAAGTTTGTTAAGCCATAATCACACAAATAGCGCCCAGCACAATTAAGAAAAGCCCGATAAGGTCACGCCGAGACAAAGACTCGCGAAACCATCGGGCTGAAATCATTAAAGTAAATAGAATTTCTATTTGCCCTAAGGTTTTGACCATCGCTACCGTCTCCAAGCTCATCGCTGTAAACCATCCCAATGACCCGAAAAAGCTACAAACACTGATAGCTAGCGTCAGTTTAGGTTTAGCCCATATAGCTTTAAGTGTTATGGGCTCTTTAGCCGCAATCCACACCAGCAATATCAATGTTTGCAAACTAATCACACACAATAGCACCCAAGCAGCACTGTGCAAAAAAGGCAAGCCTAACAACAAACTGGCTTCTCGAACCCAGAGAGTGGTGAGAGCAAAACACAAACCACTGGCCAGACCTGTCAAGAGTGTGGGTAAGGAGACAGCCTTCAAGCTACTCGGGTTAGCCATTAACCAGATCGCCACCGATCCAATTAAGACTCCCATCCACGCCAAAGGCGTCAAAAATGCACTAAAAAATAGTGCACCCAAAATAGCGGCAATAACAGCTTCACTTTTTGCTAACCCAACACCCATCGCATAATTACGCAAACGAAACAGCATGACCATTAACAGGGTTGCGGCAATTTGTGCGACCGAAGCGAGTAATATGTATAGCCAATAAAGTTGGGAAAATTGTGGAGCATCAGCCTCGCCAAAATAATACAGTAAAACAAGGTAAACGATCGCCAAGGGGCTTGCGTAAATAAAGCGTGCTAAGGTAACACCCGCGCTACTGACATCTTGACTCAGGTGTTTTTGAAAAGCGTTACGCCAAGACTGCATAAATGCAGCAAAAATCGTGAAGGGTACCCAAAGCATGTAAATAACGATCCGATAACATTGCAAAAAAAGATCAATCAGGCAAGATGGGGAAGTCTTCGTACATGAAAGACTCATTGCCTACCAAGGAGATTGAAAGATGCGGTTGCTACTTATTTTAACAAGTATGGTGTTTTTGTCATCCAACGTATTAGCTGAAACACCCAATATTAACCCCGGTTTTTGGGAGCATAACACCCGTATCAGTTTACAAGGTCCTTTTAACTTGCCCGCACAAGTCAACTCCGATCAAGAATGCATTACTCAAGCCGACATTGATAAAGGTATTGATGTTATTGACTTGCCCAGTGGCTGCTCCTTAACTGAGTACGATATCCAATCTGATAAAGCTGATTATACCATGGTGTGTGATATTGAAGGGATGAGAGCTGAATTCAAGGGTAGAATGCAGTTTCAGGGTGACCGCATGTCCGGCAACATGACGAGTGAGGTTGAAAGCCCTCTGGGTGTGATGACTATGCAAATGGAAACAGAAGCGCAACGTGTCAGAGACTGCTAAACAATAAGGCCGCCATGATACCCTCAAACGCGGCCTT
>SLCQ01000195.1 GCA_007125745.1 Nitrincola sp. | reverse complement strand
TGACTCGGCTGATTCAGCCATTAGCAGATCACTGTCAAACTCAAAAAGAATTGCATTAACAATCGCTTTACCATCTTGGGTGAGACTGGTTTCCAACTCCGTTTTTTCGGGTGGCGTTAAGTCAACTTCCACATCGGGTAGTTCAATTAAGTCTAAATTATCCTGGGTAAATTGGTTGATATACACTCTCAAGCCTGGATTATTTCTTTGCGTTCTTGGTTTATAGATTGAAACCGTTAGAAAGCTATAACTTTCATTTGCATTCACGGGTTCGAGTATAATAAAGCCACGTTCACTAAAGTCGTTCGAATCAGGGCTCAAACCTTGATTAAATACCCTAGCCATCGTGGAGTGATTATTAACATTTACTGCCCTACTATCCGTTCGTAATGCCGCCCCATATTTCGCGTATTTCACTTTTAACGAAGGGTCGTTTTCAAATCGATTAACATAAGATCTAAAAGCCCTTAAAAAGTGATCTTGATCAGGAAAAGCATATTCTATGGTCTGTCGATCACCGTGAAAGGCTTTCCTGACAATGCTCAGCTTATCTTCTTCATCAACCTGATAAAAAGGAACTGCCATTTCCACATAGTCATGATCATGCTGGTAAGCGATATACCCATCTGGAAGCATCGGCACGTCAGGATGAGGGGTGGCTCCTTTGACGGGTTCCCTCGCAGACAGGTGCGAGGCCAGCAACGTAAACAGGACACATATTAAACAGCGTAGCGAATTGTTTGCAGACGATTTTTTCATATCACATCCTAATGAAGTGTATTCCCTAAAAAGTGTTAACACTTTACCGCTAGCTTACATTAGCTTCTATGAAATAAACCTCTTTTGTTGATTTACATCAATTTTTAAAGCCTGTTTTTGTGGTGGATAGGTCTTTTCAGACAGCGTATACTTAGCGAATCTGAAATATCCTCTCTCTAGGTACCTCAATCATGTTTTTTAATCGCTTCGCTCTCAGTGCTAGCGTACTCAGCCTGTGTTTGCTTATCAGTCTTCACACCATTGCAGATGAAACGTCTGACGATCCAGACCTAATAAACTCAGTGGCAGATGAAGTTTTTTACAGTGATGAAGTCGCCATAGGTGCTGTACGTGAACGCTGGATGGTAAACTTTTTCTTCGAGAATGATCTGTTTAGTCGCACTGATCAGCAATACACCAATGGTATTCGTGTGTCATGGGTGTCACCCGATATCGATAGCTTTCTTGATGATGAGAGCCTACCGCTGTGGATGAGAAACGCCAACCGTTTCTTAAGCCCTCTCGATCCAATCTCCTACAATCAGAAGGGTGAGGTTAGTCGTCGGATGATTTTTTCGTTAGCGCAAAAAATGTTTACGCCTGACGACAGAGACAGAATCAGCATTGACCCCAATGATCGCCCTTACGCCGGCTGGCTTTATCTGGGCATGGGTTACCATACCCGTTCGCTGGATCGCTTAAATTCTTTTGAGGTCAATTTGGGTGTGGTCGGCCCTGCGGCATTAGCAAAAGAAGCTCAGGACTTTGTCCATGATGCCAGAGGTTTTAAGCGTTTCAATGGATGGGATAACCAGCTTCGTAACGAGCTGGGAGTACAGTTAGTCTATGAGCATAAAAATCGTATCTTCCGTCATACAATAACACCCGGTTGGCAACATGACTTCATTGTTCATGGTGGAGGGAGTTTGGGTAATGTTGCGACCTATCTGAACACAGGTGGACAGTATCGTATTGGACACAATTTGCCGGGCGACTTTGGTACGTCTGCACTTCGTCCAGGTGGAGATAACAGTGTCCCTATGCCGGTCAAGGGTAATGGCGCAACCCCGTTTGGGTTTCATGCGTTTGTATCTGTCGATGGACGCTGGGTTTTGCAAGATATATTTCTGGATGGTAACACTTTCCGAAGCAGTCACTCTGTGGAGAAACGACACTTGACCGGTGACTTATCGGTCGGCGTTGCGACCCATTTTGATCGTTGGAAGATTTCTTATGCGACGGTATGGCGAAGCAAGCAGTTTCGTACTCAAAATAGTACCCACAGTTACGGTTCGCTTGGCATCTCTTACTCTTTATAGCGAGTAAAATAGTCATTAAAGATCAATGAAGGCTAACAAATCACTTGAATCCGTTAGCCTCCGGTCATTTTGACTTTAAAGCCTTCAGCTTCTAACAAGGCTTTAATGAGATCACGCTGATCTCCCTGAATTTCTATCACCCCATCCTTAAGAGATCCACCCGTTCCACAGCGCTGTTTTAGCTTTTTAGCGAGCTGTTTCAGCTCTTTTTCAGCCAGTGGTACACCGGAAATGGTGATTACCCCCTTACCTTTGCGGCCGGCCACTTCTCGACGCACGCGCACGACACCATCTAAGCTGTTCAGGCGATGCTGTTCTGCGAGCGCATCACATTGACACTCGGCGACAGGTTCACCACACTCAGGACAGTGCTTGCCTGTTTCTGTCGAATAGACTAAACCACTCAATTGATCTTTTAACGAAGCCATTTTTGTCCTTCTTGATTAACTAGGCAACTGTTGGCCTATTCCACCACCTATTTGGCGAGCTAAGTAAGTCGCGTAGGTATCGGTCATACCGCCAATAAAATCGACAGCTCTCATATAACTATCATACAAAGGCCAATGTGCGGGTGGAGCGTGTATACCCAGCAGAGTCATTATTTTTTCGGTACGGTAGCCTAAATCTTGCCCCTCTTGTCGATGTGATTCATAGACAGCATCACAAAAGGCATCTAATAATACTCCCAGCGTTGTGTAGGCCCCTACTTCCAATTCTGCCTTGCGATTATTGGGAAAGACTCTTTCACGCGCCACTCGTTTAGCTGTTTTAAGCCCTTCTGCGACCATCGGATCGCCATCACTCAACAGTTCACCTTGATAGCATCCCGCCATAATCTCATCGTAATGTTTTCCAAAGGTCATTACGGCTGAATTCACCATATTTTCCATCGCTTTACCACGCAACGCAGAAATTTTTCGACGCGCTGACGCTTGCGAACTGAAAATCGCGTCATCAAAAGATTGGTCACCGCACAACTGCAATAAAATGGGCTTCACTTCATCAAATGTCAAAATATGCAGTTCTATTGCATCCTCAAGGTCGAGAATGGCATAGCAGATATCATCAGCCGCCTCCATCAACCAGGTGAGGGGGTGGCGTGACCAGTAGTGATCGCCTAAGGCGATCAAGCCCAACTCATTCCCTAAAAGGTCCAGTATCTCTTTCTCTGCCTGAAAAACGCTGAATTTACCTTTACGGCCACTACGGTCAACTGTCCAAGGGTACTTTAACAGGGTACCCAAGGTGGGATAAGTTAATCGCAGGCCACCGTCAAACAGATTATTTTCAATACGGGTCACCACGCGAAAGCCTTGCGCATTACCCTCAAAAGTCTGCAAGTCTTGTAACTCAAGAGGTGACAGGTTACAAAACCGTTGATCCTTTGCGTGACGTCTAAACCAGTCACGCATGGCGTACTCTCCGGCATGACCAAAGGGAGGGTTACCGATATCATGTGCTAAGCATGCTGACTGTACGATTGTTCCTAAGTCATGCGGTGTTACCCATGCAGGGAGTTGGTCGGCTATCAATTCACCGACACGAATGCCTAGACTTCTCCCAAGACTTCCCACCTCTATCGAGTGCGTTAGCCGCGTATGGATATGATCATTTAGGGCCAAAGGGTGCACTTGTGTTTTTCGCCCTAAACGACGAAAGGCACTTGAGAAAACGATACGATCATTATCTTTATGAAAGTGACTTCGGCCTATCTCTTCAGGCGTCAATGATTCATGACCATAGCGTTTGGTGGTTAATAGCCGAGACCATTCCATGCGAGTCATCCCTTTTGCGTCATAACAAGATGCCATACTATTTTGCTACTAACGCGGGTGCGCTAAAACGAACACCTTGCCAGCCGTATTTGATAAAGTTGCGTATATTTTGATGGTCATTACCGTCTGGATGCTTCAACACATCATCGGTATAAAAAGCCCCAAAGGCATTTAACGTAGCCGTTTCTGACAGCTGGTGGAGCTGAGCAAAGGCTAAAATTTTACAAGAGCCTAGGTTGGTGCCCGCTTCATTGCTCACCTCTCCGTTCTGAAACGCGACGGGAGTCACCTCGTAGTATTGGTCAATGGTTGCGATCACTTGCGTAAACTCAACAGGACCTATCTTAAGGGCATCTACTAGCGCTGAAGGGCTCATAACAGTTGGGGGCATTTGGGTTCCTTATCGGTTTTTCTATGGAATACGCAACGTCAACACACCATCGCGTTGCGTCATCTCTAGGTTTTTCATAAAACTCATGCCCAATAATACAATATCACTGGGCATATGAGGGTTAATGTGGGCAGGTACTTGATGCATACGAATATTACCAAGCTGAACGCTGGACAGCTGTGTTTGATAAACCTGAACAACACCGCTCGCCGTTGTAACACGACTGGCACGTCCTGCTTCTAACCCTGCCTGACGCGCAACTCGCTCAGGAACACTGATCGTCGTGGCACCTGTATCCAACAAAAAAATGACATCATGACCATTAATTTGCCCTGGAGCAATGTAGTGACCACTGCGGTTACGATGAAGGACAACTTCGGAGGGGCCATCGTGCTGGACATACTGAAGTAAATGGCGATTGGGATTATCGCGCTGATCTAGGTAACCACTAAAATAGAAAGCCATGGCCGCCAAAAGCAACAGCCAAAAACTGACTTGAAAAAGTTTAGCGGTAAATCGCCTTGCCTGGTCAGGATCATTCATCGGCTTTCAAGGGTTCAGAGGATATTAAAAAACCTAAGTATACCTATCCCTGCGCTTGATAGTCATCTAAAGCCGCTTTACGCGCCAGCTTATAGTCAATAATGGGTGCGGGTCTACCTAACAACTGACCAGCCCCAGGTAGGTGACGTTGCTTAACGGGCAGAGATGACAACTCAGGCAACCAAGTTGCTATAAATGTTCCTTGCGGATCAAATTTTTCACTTTGAAGTTGTGGATTAAAAATTCTAAAATAAGGTGCCGCATCAGCACCTACCGAGGATGCCCACTGCCAGCCACCCAGATTTGAGGCGAAGTCGCCATCGATGAGATGACGCATAAAAAAGGCGGCGCCCAAACGCCAGTCCACCCCTAGAAGTTTAGTCAGAAACGACGCAACCACCATTCTTAAGCGATTATGCATCCAGCCTGTGTGGAGCAGTTGCTTCATCGCCGCATCGACGATGGGATAACCCGTTTCACCGCGACACCAAGCATCAAACCCTTCAGGGTTGTCACGCCAGGTGATACGTTTTTCGACCTCGGGTCTAAAGGGTTCTAAACGTGACATGTTAGGCCAAGCTACAATCAAATGACGATAAAACTCTCGCCAAATAATTTCATTAAGCCAAGTACTACTTAACCAGTCTTGATCAAGGTTTTCTAAGGTTAATGCCTGTAAACATTGCAAGGGAGATAAGGCTCCGATGGCTAAGTAAGGCGATATTTTCGATGTGCCGTCAAGCGCTGGAAAATCGCGTTGCTCTTTATAACTAGACTCTTTTTCTGAGACAAATTCAGTCAAACGTTGATGAACCGAATCTTCACCCACTGGCCAATGAGTTGGATCGATCTGACGCTCAAGTTCTGCCACTGCAGACCAACCCAGATCCTCCGGTAGACTATCTTCACAAACGATTTCAATCTGTTGTTTTCGAGGCATCCCCAAGGGCTCGGGTTGTTGTGATCGATATACTTGCCGCCACGCTCGGCTATAGGGCGTAAACACCTTAAACATACTTCCCTGCCCTGTTACCACTTGACCGGGTGGTATGATCAGCTCTCCATGATAGCCAATACAGCGGACTCCCTGACTTTCCAAGTTTTGACATACACGCTTGTCACGTAAACGCTCATTGAGAGGATATTCATAGTTAAAATGCAACTCAGATGCTTTAAGCTCAGCCGCTAATCTTGAGATCAGATCAGGAACATCTTCATAGGTAGGCGCTT
>SLCQ01000004.1 GCA_007125745.1 Nitrincola sp. | reverse complement strand
AGCGCTTTTCCTATTTCACCTCGGCTAGCGCCTGATAAAGCAATCAGACCCTCTGCCTTTTCTTTTACCCATTCTCGTTTTACCAGTGCATACTCTGATTGCAAGGTCTGCCCTTCTGCATAGGCACGAGAAATCAACTCCATCAGATTTTTATAGCCAAGGTTATTACGTACCAGCAGGGTTATTCGAGATGGCTCAGCCGCAGGGTCTTGATCATTGGCTAACCATAAATCGACACCACAAATAGGCTTAATACCTTGTGCTAAGGCGGCCTTATAAAACTTAATTAATGCATAAAAGTTAGTTTGATCTGTAAGTGCAACAGCAGGCATCTGTTGCTCGACAGCGGCCGCCACCAGCTTTTTAACCTTAACGATACCGTCATAAAGTGAGTATTCACTATGGACACGCAAATGAACAAAACTGGCCTTACTCATAGCTTCCGACATCTTGTAAGAATTTCCGTACCGGCTTAAAACTTCGGCGGTGCTGATCTAAAACCCCCAACCGAGCAATCGCTTCTATGTGTGCTTTAGTTGGATAGCCCTTATGCTTGTCAAAACCGTATTCAGGATACTGATGATGTAAGTCTACCATCATTTGATCGCGAGCTACTTTAGCAATGATAGAGGCAGCACTAATATTAGCATGCAGTGCATCGCCTCCAACGACCGCCTCACAACTGATAGGTATGTCAGGACAGCGATTACCATCAACTAACACGTGATGAGGTCTCACGGATAGTTTTTCGATCGCTCGGTGCATCGCTAAAAGGCTCGCATGGAGAATATTGAGTCGATCTATCTCTTCAACTGTTGCGATAGCAATAGCATAGCTTATCGCACCTGCTCGAATCTGCTCATCTAAGTATAGACGCCGTTTTTCAGATAATTTTTTGGAGTCCGCTAGACCTTCAATAGGATGATCAGGATCAAGAATGACTGCCGCAGCGACAACCGGCCCTACCAATGGTCCACGCCCAACCTCATCAACACCAGCAACACGTGTTGTAATGATGCTCATGCTTTCACCTGCTTTTCAAGTAGCAGTTGATGGATAGCCTTGGAAGCTCGATCACTTGCGCCACCTCTCAGATCTTCGTGCAGCGATCTAAACCGCTTTTCTAGCGCCTGGCAATCCTCTGGATGACAAAGCCATCGTTCCACCTCATCCGCTAACTTAAGTCCGGTCACCTCATCTTGCAATATCTCCGGAACCAAGCTTTGTTTAGCCAACAAGTTGGGTAATGAAATCCAGCGACTTTTAACGAGGCGTGACAAGATAAAATAGGTAAGGCCTGATAAACGGTAGGCAACCACCATCGGTTTCTTGCAGAACATTGCTTCCAAAGTCGCCGTTCCTGAAGCAATGATAATCACTTGACTGGCGTTCATTGCATGGTCTGATTGCTTGAGTACAAGTTTAATAGGTAAATGTGCGTAATCAGCATCGATTAGCTTTTTTAGATATTCATACCGTGCTTGATTGGCTGCAGGCATCACAAACTGCACTTCAGGATAACGTTGATGTAACACCTTTGCCGCTTGTAAAAAAGGATCAGCCAGTTTTGTCACCTCACCAGAGCGACTGCCTGGCAAGAGTGCGATTATATTAGCCTGTTCATGATAACCGAGCACCCTTTTGCTCGCCTTCACATCAGGCTCTAGTGGAAATTGATCCGCTAATGGGTGTCCTACAAAGGCAACTCGTTGTTGATGCTGACGATAGAAATCTGCCTCGAAGGGCAATAAGGTAAGCATCAAGTCTGTACCTTGCTTAATCGATTCAACACGTTTACGCCGCCATGCCCAGACAGATGGACTGACATAATGGACTGTTAGAATTCCCGCATCATGTAAATAGCGTTCAAGTTTCAGCGTGAAATCGGGTGCATCAATTCCTATAAACAGATCCGGAGGATCGTCAATCCAGCGCTGTTTGAGCTGTTTGCGTATTTTCAGAAGCTCAGGCAATCGACCCAACACTTCGGTCAATCCCATCACCGAAAGACGCTCAATAGGATAGAGGGATTTAGCGCCTTCCGCGATCATTAACTCCCCAGCAATACCCTCTACCTCCAGGTCGGGGTAAAAGGATTTAAGTGATTTAATAAGGCCTGCACCTAAAATATCACCTGAAGCTTCTCCAGCAACCATTGCGACCCTGAGAGGCATCCTTTCTCCTAGCGAATAATTCCACGGGTTGAGGTATTCAATGAGTCAATCATCAGCTGTACCGCCGAGTTAGATTCTGCCAGTTCTGCTAATTGATTAGATGCTTGCTCAAGCGTCAATCCAGAACGATAAATAAGCCGATAAGCGCGTTTGAGATGTGTGATGGCATCCGCTGAAAACCCTCGACGTTTAAGTCCCTCTGCATTAATCCCATGGGGTTGAGCACTATTACCCGTCGCCATCACATACGCAGGTATATCTTTCAGCACTACAGTTCCTGCACCACACATCACATGCGCACCAATCTGACAAAATTGATGCACTGCCGTAAAGCCGCCCAGAATGGCAAAATCACCCACTTTTACATGACCAGCGAGGGCCGCATTATTCGCTAAAATGACTTGATCACCTACAATACAGTCATGCGCTACATGCGTATAAGCCATGAGCAGGTTATGACTTCCAATACGCGTGACACCCTGATCTTGAATAGTACCACGATGCAACGTAGCCCCTTCACGAATGACATTATGGTCGCCAACTTCCAGTCGCGTGGGTTCACCACGGTACTTTTTATCTTGGCAATCTTCACCAACACTCGCAAATTGGTAAATACGATTGTGAGAACCAATTTTAGTAGGCCCTTTGATCACCACATGGGATGCAATCACTGAACCTTCGCCAATCTGAACGTTAGGGCCAATATAGGTGTAAGGGCCTACTTCGACGTCTATACCAAGTTCGGCCTTTGCATCAACAATAGCAGTTGGGTGAATCAAACTCATACTTTTCTATCTGCACAAAGAATCGTCGCACTACAGGCAATTTGACCATCAACGCTAGCTTTAACCGCAAACTTCCAGATGCCACGACGTTCTGACATGACTTTAGCTTCTAAGCGCACCTGATCGCCGGGAACTACTGGACGCTTAAAGCGCAAATCATCTGCACCTACAAAATAATAGATAGAGCCATCTTCAGGCGTTTTATCCATGGTTTTGAAACCCAAAACGCCAGCCGCTTGTGCCATGGCTTCAACCAGCAACACGCCAGGCATCACTGGATGATCAGGAAAGTGACCATTAAAGAAAGGCTCATTTACCGTCACATTTTTGATCGCTACGATGGACTCACCGGGAATCAGCTCAATAACGCGATCAACCAACAAAAAAGGATAACGGTGTGGCAGGTATTTCCGGATCTCTTTAACATCCATCATGTTTTTTTAACCTTATTAAGACTTATCAAATTGCGCATTTTCGAGACGCTTAACTCGCTTTGCTAATTCATCCAACTGACGGAAGCGAACAACGTTTCGTTTCCATTGTTGATGAGGTTCCAGCGCTGTACCCGATGAGTATGCACCTGGTGTATCTATGGACTTATTGACCAAAGTCATTGCCGTCACATGGGTGTCATCAGCAATTTCCAAATGTCCAGCGACACCCACCATGCCGGCCAAGGTACAACGCTTACCTATTTTCGTACTACCAGAAATGCCCACACATCCGGCAATTGCAGTGCTTTCACCCACCACAACGTTATGAGCAATCTGAATTTGGTTATCTAACTTTACGCCATTTTCTATACGCGTCGGACTTAATGCACCCCGATCTATCGTGACACTCGCGCCAATTTCAACATCATGACCGATACGCACACCACCAGACTGATAAATTTTGATCCATTGCTTATTTTGCTGAGCAAAACCAAACCCATCAGAACCGATGATTGAACCACTATGAATGATGACTCGGTCTCCGATATGAACATCTGGATACACCTGGACACCCGACTCTAAGCGACTCGACTGGCCAATACGACAGTCACGACCGATAACCGTATTGGCACCAATGTAGGTATTGGCTCCAATCACGGTATTTTCACCAATCACAACATGAGCACAAATCTCAGCTGTAGGATCAATAGTGGCTGAAGACGCCACAACAGCACTCGAATGAACACCACTGCTTATAGGCATACGCCAGTCAAACAGTTGGCTCAAGGTCGCGTATGCAACATATGGATCATCCACAACAATAGCTGCACTTTTTACATGCGATACCATGTTGGGTGTCACCAGTACCGCTCCAGCAGAGGTTGTCTTGAGTTGCTTGAGGTACTTCGGATTCGCAAAAAAAGACAGCTGATCAGGCTGAGCATCCGTCAGGGTTGCAAGACCTCTGATACTGATCTTTTTAGAGTTTACCAGCTGACCCTTTACACGATCAGCTAATATTTCAAGACTATACACTGCACTAGAGTTGATTGAGCAACTCAATGACTCTGGGTGTAATATCCACTGAGTCACTGCTGTAGACAGTTGCTTGCTTCGCGACAATCACTTCGATGTTTTCACTTTCAATCAATGTTTTAATCGCCTGATCCAACTTCGGTCGCATTTGCGCCAGAAACTCTTCCTCACGTTGCATTCGACGTTGCGAAAGCTCTTCTGCAAGAGTTTGATATTCTACATAGGCTTTTTCAAACTGCATTCCAAGCTGTTGAAACTCTTCTTCACTTGCCAAGCCGCGATTTTGTTCAAGTCTGTCACGCGCTGCTACGGCTTGACGCTCCAGATTATTTAAAGTGGACTCATCAGCCGAAAACTCTCTTTCTAACTGAGCACGAAAATCACCTGCCGCCTGTGAGCTCAACAAGGCTTCTTGTATGCCGAGAACTCGGACAACTTTATCAGCAAACACAGACTGTGATGCGAAAATTAACACACAAAATAAAAACGTTCTTAACTTCATCATAACCTCAAATTAGAAAGACTGACCCAACACAAACTGGAAGACCTCTTCATCATCACCAGTTTCGCTATTTAACGGCTTAGCAATAGAGATAGATAAAGGGCCTATTGGTGTTAACCAACTTAATCCAAAACCAGCTGAGTAACGGAGATCACCGAAATCAACTCCTTCTGTACAGGTATCATTTTTAGCCCCCGGTAAACATTTGGTAGAGAACACGTTACCTGCATCCAAAAATACTAACGTACGCCAAGCACTTGTGTCATTTAAAAATGGCATAGGGAAAATTAATTCAGCACTACCAGCTACTAGGACATTACCCCCCATAGAGCGAGGATTACGTCGATCACCTCTATCATATCTTGGTCCCAAGGTATTAGCCTCAAATCCTCTTACAGTATTCAAGCCACCAGCATAAAAGTTTTTGAAGAAAGGATAATCAGATTCACTACCATAAGCATCAGCATAACCGACTCTGCTTCGCACTGATGCGACCCAAGTTTCATCATTATTCAATGGCCAAAAGAAACGATTATTATACTGTGCTCGGTAATACTCTAAATCACTCCCTGGAATAGACACTTCAAGTGTTGCACCTTGGGAACGCCCACGGGTAGGAAAGAAACCTCTATTGAGACGGTTATCAGACCAGCCTGCAGTTAAACGCCAATTCAGATAGTTATCACCATTATTTTCAATATACTGGTTAATAACTTCGTAGGAATCTGTACCTCTTAAAAAGCGATTCTGCTTTAAGCGAAGATACTCTACATCACCTGAAAAGCTTAACCGTTGAAAATCGTCAATCGGATAGCCAAAAGTGACACCACCACCGAAACCATCGGTGTTGAAATCACCACGATCATTTTCATCAAAGTTCTCTTCACGGTAGTAGAAGTTAAAACCACGACTGACACCATCAACGGTGTAATAAGGATCTAAGTAATCGAAGCTGTACTCTCTAAGTGTGGAACTATTGGAGATATTAAAAGCGACACTCTTGCCAGATCCAAGAAAGTTATCTTGAGATACGCCTAACTGCAAAATAATGCCTTCACTTTGAGAGAAACCAATACTGGCAGAAAGTT
>SLCQ01000072.1 GCA_007125745.1 Nitrincola sp. | reverse complement strand
GTCGACATCACCCAGGGTTTCGATTCTGGGGTGTGTTTTGGGGATGCGTTTGCCATTCGCAAGGCCTGTCGTGCCTTGGTCACCACTGCGGGTGTAAATTCTGTCGAGTCTGTCGGACATGCTGGTTGCCTTATCGGTTTGATGTTCGTGCATCTGTGCGTCTATGGTTCCCCTGTAATCTGACACGCCACAAGTACGTCCTTGTAGGCTCACTGTAGCCATCCGTGGCTACAGAGGTCATATTACAGGGAAACCATAAACTCCATTTGGTCATCACTGCCGTCGATCAAAAACGATAAGTTAGACTTGTTTCGAAGTAACGGCCTTGGGTGTTGTATCCTGCCGCTTGCTCGTAATCTTTGTCAAACAGGTTGTCGATTTTGGCGCGTAAGGTCCATTCAGGTGATAGATTCCAGTGTGCACGTGTGTTCACTAGAGCATAGCCACCCATTTCGATGGAGTCCCAGGCGGAGTTGGTTCTTTTACTTTGTCCTTCTAGCGTAAAACCTGTACCCCAACGAGTCTCTATGTAGTCTAGATCGAGGCGTCCCGACTCTCGGGCTCTACGAGGAAGCAATTCATCGTTGGTTCTATCTTTTGGGTTTTGTAGTGTAAGTGAACCAGATAAGTGCCAATTTTGATAGGTGTAGTGAGCGGATAGCTCCGCACCTCGAATTCGCGCTGCATCCAAATTATAGTTCATCCAAAAATCGTCTAATACGATCAAATTATCAATGTCATTCTGGAATACACGTACTTCAGTTTGAAAGGTTGCGCTAGGCTGGTAATGCCAGTAAATCTCGTAGTTAATTGATTTCTCAGGTTGGAGGTTTGGATTTGCTCCCCAAGTAGCAGGCCCATAAAGCTCCATCAGGTTAGGCGCACGGTAGCCCTGAGAAAGTGTGGCACCTAGGCTGTGTGCATGGCTAACCTGCCAATCTAGTCCGATATTTCCTGTGGTCTTGTTGCCAAAAAACTCGTCATTATCATGACGTAAACCGGCTGATAAGGTCCACTCATCAGTCAGCTGGTAATGGGATTGCACAAAGGCACCAAAAATTTCTCGTCGATTGCGTGTGAAATCTGAATTTTTAAGAACCCGCTCTTTTTGTGCATCAAATCCCGTGACCAAACTGAATGGAGTGGTGGTCAGTGTTGCTTTAATCCCAAGTTGATCACGCTGTGTTTGCGTGCGGCCATTGGCGTTACCTTCAAAAAAGTCTTTACGATCTTCATCCACCCGCTGTAGCTGTGTATCGATCTGCCAAGTCTCGCTAAGCTTATGAGTCCATCCCAGACTCAGCGTTTGTAGTGAGAACTCTTCCTTACATGCGTTGGAGGAATTCCAAAATGCGTCGGAGCAGTTGTCATATTGGTTATCGCCCTGACTGCGCAAGTAGCCAGCTGATAACGTATTACGCTCGTTCAAATTATGTTTAACCTGTAAGCGAAGACCATAGTGCTCATAGCCGTCACGCTCAACCGAAGTATCAGACAGCCTAGCATTAAATCCATCCGTTTCACGATAGCTTAATGCCGAGGTAAACTGCGTGCTTGTGTTGGCTAAGGTATAACTAGCATCCATTAGACGGGTGTTTTGATTACCGGCACCTACACGTATCTCACCTTGGTTGATAGGCAGATCCATTTGACGGGTAATGATGTTAACAACCCCACCTATGGCATCAGCACCCCAAACACTAGATTGAGGGCCTCGTACAATTTCGATACGTTCAATCTGGCTAATCGGTAAAAATTGCCAGCTGGCGCGACCATCGGTTGGGCTGTTAATCTTTACGCCATCGATAAGTACCAATGTGTGATTAGAGTTAGTACCACGCATAAAGAGGCTGGTGACTGAACCGGCACCACCATTGCTTGCAAACTCAACACCGGCAGTACCGCGTAGCAGTTGAGCAACTGATTCGGGTTGTTGGCGTTCTATATCAGCACGAGTGATGACGGTGGTGGCGGCTAGGGTTTGGTCAATGGGTTGAGTCATGCGTAACGGGGTGGTGACAGTGACTCGTAGTGGATCCAGTTGGACCGGTTCAGCCAATAGCTGAGTGCTGACCGCAATAACAGCACTGAAAAGCAAGGTTTGGTTTAGAGTGTGGGTTTTCAAGTTTGTATCCTCATACGCTAAGTTTGGGCGTGATGAGGGAGGGAAAGCCAAATGAACAGCGCTGTCGTTCGACAGGACTGAAGGTTTGACTGGGTGAAGCCCTCCGCAACACCATCAGTGTTCTCACTTAGGCCGGTATCCGGGCTTGATGCGGCGCAGTGCGCTATTCATCGCGCCTTCCCATGCGAACAAGCACAGTGGCATAAGCGATGACAACATCTTACCGTTGCGGGGGCAGCACAGGTTTTTGACGAGTGTCAGCACCTGTTTCCCGTTTAACTCTGTTAACAATGAAACAGAGCACCTAAGTGAAAATATCATTTAGAAATACAGTAACAGGCATAGTATAAAGGATGCAGACAGATGAAGTCATCCAAGCTTTCCGTTATCCTGCATCACTTTTAGATAGATAGTCTGGGCAAAATAGCATTTTTAAATGAATCGATTGAACCATTACTTAACATCGATAAGCTTTTATATACCCAAAAAATGGTTTTGGTTAGGGGTGTGCTTGCTGGGTTTTAATCTAGCTATAGCTGAGCAGTCTGTCGTATCCAAGCCATTAGCCTCTCAGAATAATCTACCTTCTACAAAATATGAGCGTATTATATCTTTGGATCTTTGTGTGGATTGGTTGCTTACATACTATGCTGACTCATCCCAAATTCAGGCATTATCACCCCTACAGCAACGCTTTCCGTTGCCGGTCAATAATCACACCTGGCCAGTGCATGATGGCTCATTAGAACAGATTGTCAGCCTGCATCCAGATCTTGTATTAGTAGGTGAGTTTAATGCTCTTATGCTTCGTTCGCGTTTACAGCGTTTGGGTTATCAAGTCGAAGTGTTACCCTTGCCGCGCTCGCTAAAAGAGGTTCAGGCATACCTAGACTCCTTTTTAAGTTTAATAGATGTGCCTGATGCGCTCTCGGGTAAGGGTAGGTCATGGTTAGTGCTAGAGGAGCCTGTAGCAGGTCCTCGTTTGTTGCTACTGGGCGCCAATGGAGTGGGTACGGGACAACAAACCTTTGAAGATCAAATTCTCACTCAGGCAGGTTGGCAAAACTATGTCACTGCCATTGGCTATGTTCGTATGGATCTAGAGCAGTTAGCGATGGATCCTCCTGATGCTATTTTATGGTCAGCTCCTGAGTCGGCTGCACTGGCCAATCAGTTTGCCCAACACCCCGTTTTAAGCCTACAGATACCCGAATCTGCATGGTTAACAACTGACTATTGGCGTTGGCAATGTCCCGGTCCTTGGACCTATGAGTTGATTGAACAACTCACCAGTTTAAGAGAGGGTTTGGAGTGATAAAGCCCACACTGTTACCTAGCCTAGTGCTTTTGCTTATCTTGTCGATACTCCTATCCTTGTCAATGGGTTCCTCTGAAGTGAGTGTCATTAAGGGTTTATGGGAGTGGTTAACAGGTCAGGAAACATTAGATGCTATTGTGATTGGCGATATTCGCCTTCCCCGAACGTTAGTTGCCTTATTAGTGGGAGCCGCTCTTGGAATAAGTGGTGCTGCGTTGCAAGGACTGTTACGTAACCCGCTTGCTGACCCTGGTTTAACAGGTGCAAGTCAGGGAGCAGCATTGGGGGCGGCAAGCGTTTTTTACTTTGGCATATTCCCACAATTAGGCGGTGCAGCACCAGCGGTTGCTGGTTTGCTGGGTGCTGGTCTGGCGATGATGTTAATGTTGTTTCTTGCCGGGAGTGCTCGGCAAAGTATGGTGATTATGGCCGGGTTGGCGATTTCGACTGTCACCGGTGCTCTTTTAGCAATGGCCTTAAACTTCGCCCCCAATCCCTATGCGATGCAGGAACTGGTTTTTTGGTTATTAGGCTCGGTCGCTAATCGTGGTTTTGATCATATTTGGATTTTACTGCCCGCCTTATTCATTGGCGGGAGCTTAGTGATCAGTCAGCGTCGTTTACTGCTGGGATTAAGTTTAGGTGAAAATGTTGCTAGTAGCCTTGGTTTTTCAACCAAAATGGGGAGCCGCATACTGGTGTTGGGTGCGGCCATTTTGGTTGGCACGGCTGTGTCGATTGCTGGCGCGATTGGTTTTGTGGGGCTGATAGTTCCGCATTTAGTGCGTCCATTTGCGAAGAATCGACCTGATAAAGTTCTGGTGCCATCCGCACTGGCGGGTGCGATTTTAGTGTGTTTAGCTGATAGTTTGATTAGAAGTTTACCACCCGGTCCCGAACTTAAGTTAGGTGTGCTCACATCGATATTGGGGACACCATTGTTTATCTGGCTAATCTGGCGGGAGAGGCGGCGATGGCTTTAGTTGAATTGCATCAACTCTCACTCGATAGGCGATTAAAGTCAGTCAGTTTATCGCTTCATGAAGGTGAGATGTTAGGTTTGATAGGCCCAAATGGTTCGGGAAAAACCTCAATGCTTCATTGTTTAGCAGGCATTGAACCCTATCAAGGAAGTGTCCAGTTTCTCGGACAATCGTTACAGTGTTTTGATGATGTTGAGCGAGCGCGTGGTATTGGTTTATTACCTCAGGGGTGTCAAAGTGCTTGGTCGTTAAGTGTACGAGATATCATCAGTTTAGGACGTTTAGCTTGGCGAGATGAGAATCCACAAAAAATTTCTGATGCAGCCAAAGCGACGGGTGTAGACAGGTGGCTTGATCAACCCATTGACAAGCTTTCAGGTGGCGAGCAATTACGGGTTTGGTTAGCGCGTGTGTTGGCCGGTGAGCCTAGAGTGTTGCTGGCAGATGAACCTCTAGCTAGCCTAGATCTTTACTTTCAAAGTTCGATGTTGTCTTTGCTGCGTCACTACGCGCAGCCTGCTTCCCAAACATTGGCGAGCAGGAGCGTAGTGGTTTCTCTTCATGACTTGTCTATGGCAGCGCGTTTTTGTGATCGACTTTGTCTGCTTAATCAAGGTGAGGTTTTTGCGTTAGGTACTCCGGCTGAGGTGCTAACAAAGCAAAACTTAATGGCTGTGTATCAGGTCAATACGCGTATCGACCTTTTAGCAAATCCACCCATTATTTCGGTATTAGATTGACTGTCTACGTGTCGCCTTGTCGTCCCAAAAGCTTTCTGGCAGGTATGCAAATTTTCGCGTCAGGTTGTATCTCGATATCAGGGTTTTTGTCGGGATAAGGCAGTTGGCTTAAAATGTGGCGCATCGCGTTCAGGCGTGAGCGCTTCTTATCATCTGACAAAATAATTGTCCAAGGCGCTTCGGGTGTGTCGGTATGTCGAAACATCGCATTTTTAGCATCCGTGTAAGCGTCCCATTTATCCAGTGAGGCCATATCAATGGGTGAAAGTTTCCACTGTTTAACGGGGTCATATTTGCGGGATTGGAAGCGTTTAAACTGTTCATCTCTGCTGACTTCAAACCAGAGTTTGAACAGTCGAATTCCACTCCGGACAAACATCTTTTCTAATTCAGGAGTTTGACGCATAAACTCTAGGTACTCAGAAGGTGAGCAAAACCCCATCACGCGCTCAACGCCTGCACGGTTATACCAAGAACGATCGAAGAGGGCTATTTCACCTTCTGTGGGTAATTGCTTAACATAGCGTTGAAAATACCACTGACCTCGTTCTACGTCAGAGGGTTTTTCTAAGGCGATGACCCGTGCATGACGTGGATTTAAATGTTCCATAAAACGCTTAATACTGCCGCCTTTTCCTGCCGCATCGCGCCCTTCAAATACAATGACAATACGTTGTCCGGTTTCCCTCATCCAGCTTTGTGCTTTAAGCAACTCAATCTGTAATGCCCGCAACTCTTCTTCGTAGACCTTTTTTTTAATTTTTTTAGCATAAGGGTAGGGGATTTCCAGCAGTGAATCGTTCATTGTTTAGGCCCTTATCTCAATGGTGAATGCCTATCGAGTGTAACATGACACTGGATTGAAGACAGT
>SLCQ01000288.1 GCA_007125745.1 Nitrincola sp. | reverse complement strand
ATGTCCATTAGCAGACTGGTGCATAATTGATGATGCACGGCATCATCTTGTTAACGAATCACCAGAATACCGTCAACAGGTATTTCAATCGATAAGCAAATACTTAGCTCAATATGTGTTTTAAGACACTCCCATCGGTCAACTTTACAGAAAGGCGTTGGGAGTATCTGGATTAAATCGCGACTAGACGCGACTAGAAAAGTCGACGGCAACGGATCGTTCCATCAATATTAGATAGCTTATCCAATGCTAATGCAGAATAGTCAGCGTTAACATCTATGACAACGTAGCCAACACTTTCGTTTGTCTGCAAATACTGACCAAGAATGTTGATGTTGTTTTCTGAGAAAATACTGTTTATCCGAGAGAGCACGCCTGGAATGTTTTTATGAACATGCAGTAGGCGGTGGCTATCAGGGTGGCCAGGTAAGGCAACCTCTGGGAAGTTCACGGAGGTGATGGATGAGCCATTATCGCTATAAGTGATCAGCTTTTCTGAGACTTCATAGCCAATATTTTCTTGTGCTTCCATCGTAGAACCGCCTACATGAGGGGTTAAAATGACGTTGTCGAAGCGACGTAAGGGGGAGATGAACTCATCGCTATTACTTTTCGGCTCGACGGGAAATACATCTACAGCCGCCCCTAAAATCTTTCCTGAATCCAAGGCGCCACAGAGAGCTTCAATATCAACCACATTTCCTCGTGAAGCGTTCAGAAAAACGCTACCTTGCTTCATTTGATCAAATTGAGCCGCACCGATCATATTTCGTGTAGAGGGGAGTTCAGGTACATGAAGCGTGACAACATCGCTGATTGATAAGAGTTCGAACAGTGAGCCGACAGGCTTAGCATTACCTAAAGGTAGTTTTGTGACTACGTCATAGAAGTAAACCTCCATGCCAAGTCCTTCTGCCAGAATGCTCAGCTGTGTACCTATGCTTCCATAACCGACAATGCCTAGCTTCTTACCACGAATTTCGTATGAGTTTTTTGCAGTTTTTTGCCATTCACCACGATGTGCTGCCGCATTTTTTTGAGGCACACCTCGCATCAACAAAATAGCTTCAGCGAGCACCAGCTCAGCAACCGAACGGGTATTAGAGTAGGGTGCATTAAATACGGCGATACCGGATTGCGTCGCAGCGGATAGATCGACTTGGTTTGTACCGATGCAAAAACAGCCGACAGAAACAAGTTTATCAGCGGCCTCGAAAACACGTGCGGTGAGCTGAGTCCGCGAACGTATACCAATAAAGTGAACGTCACGAATACGCTCAATCAGCTCGTCTTCAGATAAAGAGCCGCTGTGAGTTTCAATGTTCGTGTACCCGTTATTATGAAAGGTATCGATTGCTGACTGGTGGATACCTTCCAGTAGCAGAATCTTAATTTTGCTTTTATCTAGAGACGTTGTCTTGGTCATTTGGGCAACTCACCGAATTATGCGAATTTTTTCGCCATTGATATCAGGCGACGCATAGTATCACATTAGCGACAATTAGTGAGGTTTGATTGTGTTGCACTTGCGTGAAAATTTTCATCTCAGTATGAGTGTAACTGATGCAGTCTGTCAGGGGGTGAGTTCTAATAACTACTCAAAAGGCCAATTAATTTGGTTAGTTGCAGTAGAGTTTAAAGTGAAATATGAAAACGAAGGCAATATGCTAGTATTATGGATATTAGACGTTACCTGAACTCTATCAACTGGTTGGGAAGTTAACCAATGTCAGCAAGACCTGTGTTGACTAAAGCTTTGATTCTTTTCGCCGATAGAGGTATTGCAACCTTTGGTATAGGGATCAAATCGAATGGTAGTGAAACGATGCGATGTTGTAGGATAGTTTATCTAGTCACTGCCAGCCTCCTGTTGTTTTGGTTGTTACCGGCAAAGGTGATCGCCAGCACCAGTCTACTAACAATCGGCATTCCTCTTGTTCAAACAGAAGAGCAAACACTCGAACGTTGGCAACCTTTAGCTGACTATCTGAATCAGCAGGTTGAATCTGACCTCAATTTCACAATCAAAGTTCTCAACCTAGATGAGTTAGAGACTGCCGTTGCAACGGGTGGTATTGATTTTTTATTCGTCAATCCATCGCTTTATGTCAACTTTAGCTATCGATATGGGTTAACGTCCCCTTTGGCTACCTTGGTTAACTAAGAGCAAGGATATAACTTAAGCGAGTTTGCTGGAGTTATTTTTGTTCGATCTGACCGTGAAGATATAGCCCATTTTGAAGACTTAAAAGGAAAGGTCGTTGCTATCCCGACGACTCAATCCCTGGCGGCATATCAAATGCAAGCTATTGAATTGAAACGACGCGGTATTCACCCGCAAACAGACCTCACCCTGCTGGAGTTAGGACTTCCTTTGACCAACACACTTGAAGCGGTTATGAGCAGAGAAGCTGACGCCGGTTTTATGCGGGCAGGTGTGCTGGAAACATGGAAAGAACAAGCGTTAATAGCGAAGAGCAGTTATCGTATTCTGGAGCCAAGACAGTACGGTGGTTTTCCGTGGGTAACGAGTACAGCGCTCTATCCTGAATGGCCATTTGCCGCTTTGGCCCATACAGATCCACAGGTGGTGCGTTATGTTACAGCGGCACTGCTAAATTTACCCTTAAACAGTATTACGTCAGACGCACTGGGTATTGCGGGCTTTACCATACCGGGAGACTATCGAGGCATTGATCGGCTGTTGCGCGACCTTCAAATAGCTCCCTTTGATCATGTTATTCCGCTGACCTTCAAACAAATCTGGGCGCAGTGGCAGTTTGTGGGATGGTTAGTACTTCTATCGGTAGCACTGGTGACGATCACTGCTTTAATTTTTCTGAAACGAAAAAATGATGCCTTGGCTATATCGCACCTTAACAATGCCGTGATCACCCAACAGTTGCAAGAAAACGAAGCGTTGCTCAATCATGCTCAGCAAGTCGCCTGCATTGGTAGTTGGGAATTTGACCTTGTCTCTGAAGACTATAACTGTACAGATCAACTTTGTTTGATGTTTGGCATTGCTCCGGATCAAAAGCTGACAGTGGATGACTTTATAAAACCTGTGATAGTGGAAGACAGGCCTACCGTTGAACAAGCCTGGGTTGTGGCCAAAAAAACAGGAAGTGATTACGAGATAGATTATCGAATACATGTGAACAATGAATTACGTTGGGTGCATGAAAAGCTACATGTGATCAAAAATGCGCAGGGCAAAAAGATAAAGTTGATGGGAACCGTGCAGGATGTAACTGAAAAAATTGCCTATGAGCGTCATGTAGAGTCCTTAGCCTTTAATGATACCCTGACGAATATCCCAAATCGATCGTGGCTTGAAAAAGAGTTAAATGAAGCCTTAACCGATAAAAGCATTAAGAAAAGATCTATGTTATTGATTTTGCTTAATATAGATCGTTTTAATACGATTAATAATGCATTGGGGAGCCGTTTTGGTGATGCGTTGCTGAAAGCTGTGGGTCATCGCCTACAAACCTGTCAACTCGGTGAAGCGACTATCAAGGTTGCTCGAATGGCAGGTGATGAGTTTGCCATTTTGATTCATTCCTCCAGTTTAGCAAATATGGATCAGGATGAACTGGAACTGTTTTTGTCAGACCATTGTAAGCAGATGTTTTCAACACCTTTTGGTATTGAAGATGAGCCTGTGTCGGTCAGTGTTAGTACGGGTGCAGTTTGTTTTCCTGATAAAGCTCTTTTGAATACGGCTGATCAGATATTCCAGCGGGCTAATATGGCGTTAGCTTTTTCAAGGCGAGAAGGGGGTGGGCAACTCAATTTTTATCAAGGATCGATGAGTAAAGCGGTTGATTACCACTATAAACTGGAATTAGACCTGAAGCGGGCTGTTGAGAAAGATGAGCTACAACTTTTCATGCAACCTCAGTTTGATGCCTCGGGTAATAAAGTTGCTGCTGAAATCTTGTTGCGTTGGGAGCATTCAGAATTAGGGATGATTTCTCCTGTTGAGTTTATCCCTATTGCAGAAGCGACCAACATGATAGGGGATATAGATCATTGGGTAATGCGACAAGCCTGTGCACTAATCAAACAAGCTCGTAATCGGCATATCAAGCTTAAATTAGCGGTAAACATTAGTCCTCGTCATTTTTGTAAAGAGTCATTTGTTCCTTGGTTAAAGCAGTTGCTACGAGAAGAGATGGTTGATGCCGAGTGCTTTATTTTAGAAGTGACTGAAGGTGTGTTCCTGCATAATATAGATTCGGTTACGGATAAAATGCATGAGCTTCGTAAACTGGGCTTGCAGTTTTCGATTGATGACTTTGGAACAGGTTACTCTTCACTCGCTTATCTTAAGCGGTTGCCCGTTAATGAGATAAAGATCGATAAAAGCTTCGTTCAAGACGCACCCAAAGACGCTGAAGATGCTGCGCTCATTGAAGCCATTTTTGCAGTTGCAGAAAAAATGCAACTACGCGTCGTCGCAGAGGGTGTCGAGACGTTTGAGCAGGCAGATTTTCTTAAGGAGCGAAGTGGTACAATCCTTTACCAGGGATACTTATTTGGCCGCCCAGCTCCAGTAGCAGACTGGTTGGAAAAATGGCAAGAGTCCAGTTTGCCATGTGGAGAAATCATTACTGACGAATCTGATCCTCCAAAAATTCAATAAAGGTTCGGTTGGCGCGAGAAAGATAGCCACCCTTACGCCATGCCAAAGATAGGTCTAAAAGAACAGGAGTGGAGAAAGGCCGAGCAATGAGGGCGGGCTCGTCTTTAATCACCATCTGTAATAAGGTTGAAATACCAAATCCTTGCTTTACTATCTGCTTAATTAAAGGAATTAAGTTGGTTTCAAAACCGATATGTGGCTGTAAACCGCTTTCGAGCAGTAAGCGATTAATCACTTCGCGATGAAAGTACCCCTCTTTAAATAACACCAATTCTTGGGCAAAGAAGTCTTGAGGCGTAATGCTACTGCAGTCAGCCAGTGGATGATCATCAGCCATAACCACCATCATCTCTTCTCGTAAGAAAGGGCAGAGCTCTAACTCTGTTGAGGCGGAGTCTTCTACGATAACGCCAATGTCTATCTGACCACTGAGAAGCATTTGTTGAAGCTTACGGGTGCCTGCTTCAATGACGGAGATCTGTAAATCTGGGTAGCGATGTCGAAATGCCATTAAAATGGGTGGGAAATAATAAGAACCGAGCATACCGGGAATGCCGATACGTACTTCACCTCTTTTTAAACCGCTTAATTCCTGCATTGCGTGTTCAGCTTCTTCAGCTGCCATCAGTACACGCCGAGCATGCATGAGTAATTCCCGGCCCTCATCAGTCAGGCTTATTTGTCGATCATGACGATGAAACAGTGATATTTCTAATGTTTGTTCAAGTTTTTGAATAGCCATACTAACGGCAGGTTGCGCTAGCTTTAGTTGCTCTGCTGCCGCAGTGAAACTACCCAGTTCAGCGACTCTAACGAAATAACGAAGGTGTTTTAGATTCATAATCACTTTCTCTTATAGTGTCTATCATTAGTATATATTTTTATGATGATTTTGCTAGGGTTACACTGAGTACTGGTCATTTTTGGAATATCAGCATGATTGATACAACGAGTCCACAATTTTGGCGTGCAACCCTGGCGCTATGTCTTGCGTCCTTTATCATTTTTGCCAACTTACATGGGATGCAACCACTGCTACCGATGATGGCAGAAGATTTTGCACGCACTGAATTGCAGATTAGTCATGCCTATACTGTTGCGACTTTTTCGCTGGGTATATCACTTCTTCTGTTTGGGCCACTATCTGATGCCTTAGGGAGACGAGGCATTCTCATATTAACTCTGATTGGTGTGTGCATAACCACCATGGCTATAGGGTTTGTAACAGAATATAGTGCATTTTTTTGGATGAGGGTCTTGCAAGGCTTTTTTTAGCGGGTGTACCAGCGGTAGCCATTGCCTATATGGGTGATGAATATACTCGACCTGCACTCTTAACTGCAGTGGGGCTTTATATTGCCAGTAACTCTTTAGGTGGTGTTACAGGGCGTCTTATTGCTGGATGGGT
>SLCQ01000219.1 GCA_007125745.1 Nitrincola sp. | reverse complement strand
ATTTCCCTTAAAGAGCTTACGGTGACGGCGTCTCATGGCGAACAGGATGTCCTCAATGTGGCTAACACGGTCAGTGTTATTACTGAAGACGACATTCAAAAACAGCAAGCATCAAGCGTAAAAGATCTGCTGAGATACGAATCGGGCGTTTCAGTTCGTGCACAACCTATGCGTGCCGGTGCGGCACTTGGAAGTACTGGAAGGGGCGGTAATGAAGGTATCAATATTCGTGGACTTGAAGGGAATCAGGTTACACTGCAAACAGATGGTGTCCGTTTACCTGCTTTGTATAGTTTCGGTCCGATTGTATCTGGACGCGGTGACTATCTTGAGCCTGAAGGTTATCGTCGTGTTGAGATACTTCGAGGGCCTAGCTCGACGCTTTACGGTAGTGAAGGGTTGGCGGGTGCCGTCAGTTTTGTGACCAAGGATCCTGAAGATCTACTGACCCTCGGTAACGATGTGCAATTTAATCTCCGAGCGGGTTACGCTTCTGAAGATCGCAGTTGGTTCTCAACACCTTCCTTTGCGGCACGTAACGAGCACCTTTCTGGGATGTTGCTCTACACAGTCAGAGATGGAGAGCAACTTCGCAATCAGGGAAGTAATGATGTGGCCGGTTCTTTACGAACCACACCTAATCCGCAAAGTAAGGACAGTGATTACTGGTTAGGTAAGTTGGTGTGGGACGTTAATGATGAGCATCAGCTTAAGTTGACCGCTGAAAAGTTGAATAGAAATGTATCGACCGATATTTTAAGTGGTGTTGGGCCGGGTTCTATGCCGCATTTGGGGACGACGACTGCATTGAACTCCAAAGATCGTGTTCGTCGTGATCTTTATAAGTTGGATTATCAATACCAGTCTGAAACCAATCCTTACCTTCAAATGGCAAGAGCGAGTCTATATCAACAAGACAGTCGTAATCGTCAATTTACGGATGAAAGACGTACTGTCGGTGATCGTACTCGCGATAACCAGTACAAAGAGGAGATTCAGGGACTCAATCTGGTGCTAGAAAGTCAATTCGGTCAGGATGTGGTGCATACACTGCATTATGGCATCGATTATTCCACAACCGATGTCCGCGCACTCCGAAATGCAACGCCCGCAGGACCAGGCTTTCCTGACAAGCCTTTTCCCGACACGGATTATCGTTTATTGGGGCTGTTTATTCAGGATGAAATTACCCTGGGGCGTCTGAGTGTCATTCCAGGGTTACGTTATGATAGTTACAAGCTAAAGCCATCCGGAAATGATCCTTTGTATGTCGGTGCTGATCCAGTGTCGCTCTCGGATAGCGCCGTTTCAGCAAAGTTAGGTCTTGTTTGGAAGCAAGCTCCTTTGCTCAATCTATTTGCGCAGTACTCTGAAGGGTTTAGAGCACCAGCACCGCAAGACGTCAATAGTGGCTTTGCTAACCTAACAGGTCCAAGTCCTTATCAGACTATTGCGAATCCTAACTTAAACCCCGAAACCAGTAAGATGTTTGAGGTGGGTGTTCGGGGTCGCGATGATCAGCTACGTTACAGTGTCAGTGTCTTTAGGGCAGATTACAAAGACTTTATTGAGTTAGCGCGCGTGGGCGGTATGGGAACAGTCGCATCACCTACGCTTTTCCAAAGTGTTAATAGAAATAAAGTCACTGTCACCGGCATTGAAGGTAGTGCACGCTGGAATTTTGATCCGCTTTGGGCTGTATCAACCGGCTTTGCATGGAACCGTGGTAATACCATTGATGACGGCGAAAAGTCTCCACTCAGAACCATTGATCCTGCCAAGATAACCGCTGGATTACATTATGATCAAGGCCATTATTACGGTGATCTGATGCTGACACATGTGCAAGCTAAAAAGCGTAACCCTAATCCCAATGGTTATACGCCGGGCAGTTTTACGACGCTGGATATAATGGCGGGTTGGCATGTTACGCGTAACGCAAGTTTGCAGGCGGGCATTTTTAATGTCACTGATGAAACTTATACCCATTGGGCGGATGTGCGTGATTTAAGTGCAACTTCTAATGTGGTTGATGCGTTCACTCAACCTGGGCGTAACTTCAAAATCAGTTTTAATTATCACTTCTAGTGGCAAGAAAATATCACTCACTTTTGTTTGATCGGCTAACCGGTTATCTGGTTAGCCGTTAAGGTAAATGACATGAATATGATGACGCAAATGACCAATGAATCCGTTAAAGATGAGCTCAAAATGCTGGTTTATCAACTGATGCGCGATAAGCCGATGTTGCGTCCAGTAGAATTGGCCAACCATCTTGGGGTGAATGAATGGCAAGTAATATCGGTTTTCGAGCAAGATCTTGTCACACGGCTACCGGGAAAGCTGGCCAAATTAGTAATGGCAGAAATTGCACATTGGGGAGATGTCACCACAATAGTTGAAAGAGCAGGTTCAATTTTTGAGTTTAAAGGAAGTTTGCCGGAGGGTAAGGATGCTTTTGGTTATTACAACTTACTGGGTAAGCCAGGTCAGTTGCATGGTCACCTAAAATTGGATCAGGTATTTCATATTGCTTTGCTGAGTAAGCCGCTTCGAGGTAAGGATGCATTTGCCGTTGTATTTTACGATCGATTGGGTGATTGCATTTTTAAAATTTATCTAGGTCGTGATGCACAGGGTGTGATTTATTCTCACCAGATCAATGCGTTTAATCGTTTAAAGGAGCTAAGCGATGAGACGTAAATTAATGCAAAGGGGGTGGCAGGGTTCACTGCTGCTGATCTTAATTCTTTTTAGCCACGGTTCGCTTGCTGAGCCTGCTAAGCGTGTTATTTCAATCGATGGCTCTATTACTGAAATCATTTATGCACTGGATCAGCAGCATCGATTGGTGGGTAGAGATGCCACCAGTACTTGGCCTGAAGCGGCACAGGATTTGCCAGATATAGGTTATATGCGTCAGTTATCAGCGGAAGGAATATTGTCACTCCGTCCTGATTTGATCTTGGTCACCGCTGATGCTCAGCCTCAGTCTGTTCTCGATCAATTGCAGCGCGCTCGAATCGATATTCAAGTGATCCCTAATGCTTATACGCTTGAAGGTGTCGAGGAAAAAATTATTCAGGTGGCACGTGCATTGAGTGTTGAAGAGCGTGGAATCGCACTGGCACATGAAACCACTGAACAAACGCGCTTGTTGACCAATTCTTTGCAGCAGTTACAACAAACGCCATTAAATGCCGTGTTTATTATGTCCGTTAGAAATAGCAACATGATGGTGGCAGGAAGAGGTAGTCGAGCCGATGCCTTGATGCAATTAGCGGGTATTCATAACCCTTTTAGCGATAAGGTAGTGAATTATCAAAATGTATCGGGTGAGGCGCTGATGGAGGTCAATCCAGACCTGATCATTACGCTACAAGAGTTGGCTATGCCGAATAGTGGTGTGGAGCGCTTATTGCAAGATCCTGCCATCAGTAGAACCGAGGCCGCGCAAAAAGGGCAGGTCATCGGTATACAGGCAAGGTGGCTAAACTTTGGGCCTGACTTACCTGTTAGCTTGGATGCATTGGTCAAGCAGTTAAACAGTGTTAAGCCGTCTAGATCAAATGATCAGTTAAATGCCAATCAGCAAGACGATAAGCCAACACTGGTCTCTGTCAATCAGGGTGATTTTTAATGTATCGGTTGTTTCAATCTCCTTTACAAGCGGCGTGGTTATTATCAAGTTTATTGGCGCTAGCTTTGAGTTTTTCGCTAACACAGGGTGCTGTTCCACTCAGTGTGATGCAGGTCTATGGAACCCTGATAGGGATCTTAGATGATGCCTATGCTCAATTGGTGGTGATCGATATTCGCTTACCCAGAGTGATACTGGGTTGTATCGTCGGTGCAGGGTTGGCAATCGCTGGTGCAGCCATGCAGGGTCTGTTTCGAAATCCTTTAGCAGACCCTGGGTTAGTAGGTGTTTCCAGTGGAGCAGCCTTAGCTGCGGTGATGTTTATTGTATTAGGCGGTACCTGGCTAAAGCAGTGGACCAGCTTTTGGGGATACTTTGCGTTACCTATGGCTGCGTTTTTGGGTGGTTTGTTGGTCACGGCGATCATCTATCGAGTGTCTACCCGTAATGGTCGAACCGATGTGGCTTTGATGCTGTTAGCAGGGATAGCGATTAATGCCATTGCAGGTGCTGCCACCGGTATCATGACCTATTTTGCGTCTGATGAAGAGCTACGTTCTCTGACTTTTTGGACGATGGGATCGCTTGCCAGTGCCAATTGGACCGATGTTGCGTTATCTGGTTTCCCTATCTTGCTAGCGTGTGGCTTGCTTCCCATGTTTGCTCGGCCTCTAAATGCTTTTCTGATGGGTGAAAATGTAACTCGCCATAGCGGGTTTGATGTTAAACGGATGAAGCGAATTGTGATCTCTTTAACCGCGTTGGCAGTGGGTGCTGCTGTCGCTGTGAGTGGTGTGATAGGGTTTGTAGGACTCGTTGCGCCCCATCTTGTTCGCTTGCTCGTTGGGCCTGATCATCGTTGGGTGCTTCCCATGAGTGCAGTAATGGGCGCGCTATTAGTGGTGGTATCCGATATGTTTGCGCGTTTGGTGCTTAGTCCTGCAGAGCTTCCCATAGGTTTAATGATGGCGGCATTTGGTGGGCCATTCTTCCTATGGTTATTATTACAGCAACGAGCGCGTGTGGGGTTTTAACATGTTAGCAGCTAATAACATAAGCTTGACCTTATCCGGTCAAACGATTCTTAAAGAGGTTAGTTTCGAAGCGCCTGAAGGTGCTTTGGTGGCGATCATGGGTCCCAATGGTGCGGGTAAATCCTCGCTATTGAAAGTGCTCAGCGGAGATTTTCCAACAACCCTAGATCAAGTTGCTCTTAATGGAAAACGTTTATCTCATTGGACGGATGGCGCGCTTGCGCAGTTTCGTGCCGTCATGCCGCAATCGGTTCAGCTAAATTTTGCCTTTACGGTAGAAGAGGTCATTGAAGCCGGTATTCGACATCCAATGCCCATTGCTAAACGCAAAGCACATATTTTAGAGATGCTGGCGATGTTTGATGTCGGGCATCTCCATAATCGCAACTATTTAACCTTGTCTGGTGGTGAGCAACAGCGGGTACAGCTTGCTAGAGTGCTTGCGCAACTGGAAGCAACCTCCACATCAGAAACAAAATATTTGCTCTTAGATGAGTGCACATCATCACTTGATTTGAGTCATCAACATCAAGTTTTTCGTGTGCTCAAGGAGTGGATTTCAACTCGGCGTGCAGGTGTCGTGGTGGTACTACATGATCTTAATCTGGCAGCCCAATATGCTAACGCTATCCTATTAATGGATCAGGGCCGTGTCGTAGAGCAAGGCGCCGTCCGTGATGTGTTAAAACCTAAAACCCTAAGCGATGTCTATCGCTATCCTGTTCAGGTGATTGAGCACCCCGCAGGTTGGCCTTTAGTTATTGCTGATGTCAGTGCTTAATTAAATGGAGATACTATGAACGACGATCCAATCGCATTACAGCAACGCCTGCTTCCTGAAATCAGAGCGTTTCGTGATGGCTGTCAAACCTTGATGATGGCTACCTTAGATCAGGGTGCCAATCCAAATGTCAGCTATGTTCCTTTTGCGCTACAAGACGATGGCTATTATGTCCTAGTCAGCGAAATTGCCCGCCATGGACAAAACTTGCAAGTTTGTAATCGTGTTTCGATTATGCTCATTGAAGATGAATCCAATTCGAGACAAATCTACGCACGAAAGCGTTTAACCTTTGATGCCTTAGCGGATGAGATTCCAAGGAAAACATCCGATTGGGAGCGCGGTATTACAGCATTGCATGAGAAACATGGTGATATTGTTAAGAACCTCTCACAGTTAGGCGATTTTCATCTGTTTCGGTTGATACCGGAAAAGGGTCTTTACGTGAAGGGTTTTGGTCAGGCGTTTACCGTATCTGGAGATGAGTTAGTGGACTTTGTTCATCTTAAAGAAGGGCATCGCAAGTTAAAAGCATCATAATATTCTTCGAGAAATTCCATTGAATTAATTGCAAATATAAGTAATAATAATTCGTATTAACTGATCTGATTT
>SLCQ01000193.1 GCA_007125745.1 Nitrincola sp. | reverse complement strand
TATATTGGTACGTTGGGCATTATGTTTGCTGGAGCGGTAATGGGCCTCATCACTGGATTTGGTACGGGTGTAGAGGCGATGATTTTAGCGTCTATGTTCCTGATTGCCGTTGCTCTGTTTTTCTCACTTAAAGGCCTTCTACCCATGCTAGCAGCATTGCTTTTAGTGATGTTCCACGGCTGGGCACACGGGCTAGAGATGCCTGCTGGCGCAGTCTTTACATTTATGCCGGGTATGCTGATCATGGCTGCGCTCATCATGGCTACTGGCTATGCTTTGGGTAAAACCTTTCAGCCAAAGTGGTTAGGTGCTGGAAGCGGTGTCGCTGCCTTGCTAATTACCTTGCTAGGATAGTGCCATGCTAGCGGATCTTCGCTTGTTTCAACTGATGAGCCCTTCCCTACCCGTAGGTGCATTTACCTACTCACAAGGTTTGGAATGGGCAATAGAATCAGGCTGGGTCAGTCAGATGGATGAGTTAGAAGCCTGGTTATTGGGGGTTTTACAACAGAGTGTTTGCACACTTGAATTACCCATCTTAATGAGGTTGTATCAAGCTTTTGAAACGCAAAATTATGATTTGGTTAAACACTGGAGTCAGACACTCTATGCCAGTCGAGAAACGGCAGAGTTAAGAGCGGAAGAATCACAACGCGGCAAAGCATTATCGGTACTACTGCCATCGCTGGACATCAAAATTCCAGAGTCAAGCCTTGAATCACTTCGGTCGACACAACTTGCTGGTATGGCATTAGCCGCAAGCCATTGGAAAATACCCTTGGACAGTCTGTGCTGTGGCTACCTGTGGAGCTGGATCGAGAACAGTGTCATGGCAGGCGTTAAATTAGTGCCTCTAGGACAGACTCAGGGACAACAAGTGTTGATGAGATTGTCTGAAGCATTGCCAGATTTACACTCACTTGCCCTGACCATTTCGGATGATGAGATTGCAGGATGTACCCCTGCACTTGCTATCGCCAGTGCTCGCCATGAAACACAGTATACGCGGCTCTTTCGCTCTTAGCTGAATCACAAGTGATAGCTCTATTTAACATTTAATTTATAAAAGATAACAGGATTTCACCATGAGTGATTACAAATCTCCCTTACGCATCGGTGTCGGTGGCCCAGTAGGTTCAGGTAAAACAGCCCTACTAGAGGTGCTGTGTAAAGCGATTCGTGGCCAATACAGCATTGCGGTTGTGACAAACGATATCTATACCCAAGAAGATGCCAAAATTTTAACACGTGCAGAAGCATTGCCCGCTGATCGTATCGTCGGTGTTGAAACTGGAGGCTGTCCGCACACCGCCATTCGTGAAGATGCATCAATGAATCTAGCGGCGGTAGAAGAGTTAGCCCAGCTTCACAAAGATTTGGATGTAGTGTTTGTCGAAAGTGGTGGTGACAACCTCAGTGCCACTTTTAGCCCAGAGCTAGCGGATCTTACCATCTATGTGATCGATGTCGCTGAAGGTGAAAAGATTCCACGTAAAGGCGGCCCTGGTATCACTAAATCTGATCTACTGGTCATCAATAAAATTGACTTGGCTCCCTATGTAGGCGCCAGCCTTGAAGTGATGGAATCGGACACACGTCGTATGCGTCCTAACAAACCTTTTGTGTTTACTAACCTAAAAGAAGGTAAAGGCCTGGACGTCATCATCGATTTTGTCATCAAAGAAGGCATGCTCGACACGGCTAAAGTAAGCGTTTAAAAAAGAAGATTATCTCCCATGAATGACTTAGCACTGAGCAACAAAACCAACCTCGACACTTACACGGGTTGGCGTGCACGACTGGCACTTTCTTTTGCTCATCATCGTGACAAAACACGAGTGGTTCGTTCGTCACGCATGGGACCTTTATCCGTTCAGCGCGCTTTCTATCCCGAAGACGAAGTGTGTCATAGTTACCTGCTCCATCCACCCGGTGGAGTTGTGGGAGGTGACCGACTGGAAGTAATCATTGTCGTTGAGCCCCAAGCTCATGCACTCATTACCACACCCGGTGCCACAAAATTCTACCGATCAGGTGGTCGACTGGCACACTATCATCAACACCTTAAGGTGGATGGCGAAGGCGCTTTAGAATGGTTTCCGCAAGAAAATATTTTCTTTCCCGATAGTCAACTCAAAATGCACACTCAGATAGATCTGCAGTCAGGTGCTCGTTTTATGGGTTGGGAGATGCAGTGTTTAGGTCGACCAGCCATTTCTGAACGCTTTGATCAGGGGCAGATTCGCTCTTCTCTGCATCTTTGTATGGATGGTAAACCACTGCTGATTGAGCACTTCAATACGCTCAATGACCAACTCCAACATTCGGCTAGTGGTTTAAGAGGCTATCCGATGCAAGCCACTTTCTTTATCACACCGGCTGATGAGGCGCTGTTAGACAAGGTAAGGGAGACGCTCGATAAAACACTTGAAAAGATGAACCATCCCGATATCCATGCAGGCGCCACTCAATTAGAGGGTTTAATCGTCGTTCGCTTTCTGGGGCATCAAACCGAAGCTTTGCTGGCAATAATGACCCAGGTGTGGATCACAGCTCGACCTGTCGTAATGAACAAAGCCGCTTGTGTACCGCGAATTTGGGCGACATAAATAACATTGAATACATCAGGCGCTGTGGAAACTGTCTCCGTTACCTTAACCCAACATCTCTTTAAACACTGACTCAATATCAAAATCATCCTGCTCTTCATCGTCAATCTTGAGTGACTTTTCAACATGTTCCAAGTGCTCTAGCATCAATGATCGAGCTACTTCTACTTTACCGGAGGAGATAGCTTCTACAATATCACCATGTTCATCATCCTTGCATGCTGATGAGGAAGGGGAGTCGTACAAGCATATGATTAGACTAGATAATGCTGTTAAGCGACGGATGATATCAACATATATCGTATTGCCACTGAGTTCAGCTAATAACAGATGAAAGTCACCTGTTAACTGAGTCAGTCGGGCATAATCCTTTTCAGATCGCGCTGACATCTCTTCTGCCAGGTGTTGTTGCAGACGCTTGATCACCTCAGCACTCGCCGAATTCGCTAACTGCTCCACAACAGAAACTTCTATGGCTCGGCGAGCAGCAAACACTTCGGTTGCATCACGCGCTGTAGGGCGAGTGACGTACGCGCCCCGATTATGCTTCAAGGTAATAATTCGATCTTGCGCTAAGCGAAAAAAAACTTCTCGAAGTCGAGTACGACTGACTCCGAAAACTCGACATAAACGCTCTTCTGAAAGCTTTAACCCAGGTGGTAGCTTACGATTTGCAATCGCAGCAAACATGAGATCGTAGATACTTTGGTTATCACCGACACTTTTCGCTTTAACCACACTCTCATTCCTTCTCAACACTACCGATTAAAACCACATACTAAAAAGCTTAGCGCAAAGTAACTCCATCATAACCTTGTCACAAAGCACTTACTATGTTTATACCTCAGCCAGTGCATGAATACATCGTACGGCCCGACTATCCGCCTGATAGGCGGCTGGCATCGGATTCATGCACTCATCGGTTCGGTAACGACATCTTGGTGCAAAGGCACACTCAGTAATCTGACGAGTCAGCTGGGGCGGTGACCCTATTATAGCAGGCAACGCCGCTTTCCGATCCATTCCAGGATGTACAGTCGCACCAAGAAGACCTTGAGTATATGGATGCCAAGGATTAGATAACACATCATCCACAGGCCCTTCTTCAATGACTCGCCCTGCATACATTACGGCTGTTCGATCCGCGACTTCAATGGCGACACCGACATCATGAGTGACAAAAATCATGCTCATGCCTAATTCACGCTGTAGTTCTTTTAACAACAATAACACTTGTATCTGCTCCGTTGCATCCAGCGCTGTCGTGGGTTCATCAGCTAACAAAATTTTGGGCTTACAAGCTAGCGCGAGCGCAATCATGGCACGCTGACGCATGCCACCTGACATTTCATGCGGATAAGCATCTAAACGCTTAGCCGCTGAAGGTATGCGAACACGTTCCAACATCTCCAATGCACGCTTACGAGCATCCGTTCGACTAAAGCCTTCATGACGCATCACTGACTCAATAATTTGGTCACCAACCGTATAGACCGGATCAAAGGCTAACATCGGCTCTTGGAATACCATCGATACGGTTTTTCCTCGCATCGCCGATAAGGCAGCAGGGCGCATCGACAACAGATCCACACCGTCAATATTTATCTGTCCTTCAATGCGGGTTTTATGTGCAGGATGCAGACGCATCAACGACTTCATAGTGACACTTTTACCACAACCTGATTCACCCAATAATGCTAAGGTTTCGCCAGCCGCTAGATCAAAACTGACATCTGACACAGCATAAACAGGTCCCTCTTCACCTTTAAAAGTTACATTCAGGTTACGAACGTCTATTAACTTATCAGCACTCATGCTGACACCTCCTGTAACTGAATGTATTTTTCATGACTGGGGTTTGCAGGCAACATAAAGCAAGCAGCCTGATGTAAGCCACTGACCTTTGTGGTTTCCGGTTGCTCAGCAGAACAGATCGCTTTGGCATGCTCACAACGTGGATGGAAGCGACAACCCGAAGGTGGAGCAATCGGGTTCGGTGGATCACCTTCCAGCACCTTATGCTGTTTGCGTTCGCTCGGTGTCTGCGATGGAACAGAGCTCAGCAGTGCTCGGGTGTAGGGGTGAGCTGGGTTTTGGTATAACTGCTCGACAGGACCTGACTCCACGACTTGTCCCAAATACATCACCATCACGTCATCGCTGATGTACTGCACAACATTAAGGTCATGGGAAATAAACAGATAGGTCAAACCAAACTCTTTTTTCAGATCTGATAACAGATTAAGCACTTGTGCCTGAACCGATTTATCTAGGGCAGAAACCGCTTCATCTAACAATACAATTTCCGGCTTGATCGCCAGTGCTCTGGCAATATTCACCCTTTGCCGTTGACCACCCGACAGTTCATGAGGATAGCGACGCACAAAGATATTTGGATTGAGTCCAACTTTTTCCAAAAGCTCTCTGGCTTGCTGACGCGCTTCGCGCTCACTGACTCCATGTATTTGTGGACCAAAGGCAATACTGTCTTCTATCGTCAAACGAGGATTTAAAGAGGCATAAGAGTCTTGAAACACCATCTGCATCTGACGCCGAAGTTCTGCAACCGGGTGACGGCCACTGATGTTACCAAACTCCTTGCCACGAATACTGATACGCCCCTCATCCGGCTCGATAAGATGCATGAGTAAACGAGCTGTGGTTGATTTACCACAGCCAGACTCACCAACAATACCCAGCGTTCTTCCCTTTTCAACAGTAAAACTAACACCATCAACCGCTTGAACCACCTGTGTTGGGCGCCCTAGGAGATCCTTACCAACTGGAAAATATTTTTTCAAATCCTGTACACGTAATAAGGCCGTCATCAATATTACCTCTTGATATCCATAGCACTGCGCAAGCCATCGGAAAGCAGGTTAAAACACAGTGAGGTGATAAAAATCATGAGCCCTGGGAGAACTGAGATCCAAGGCTGGATATAAATGGATTGACGCAGGGTGTTTAACATCAATCCCCACTCAGCAGTCGGCGGCCTAACACCTAATCCAAGAAAACTTAATCCCGCGGCCAGTATCATGCAGACTGAAACCAAGCTGGTGGCGTAAATAAATACAGGCCCCAGAACATTCCCTAATACATGAACACGAATAATCGTGAAATTACCTGCACCAGATGCGCGCGCCGCCTCGACAAAATCCAGATTTCGTACTGAGGTGGTCACACTTTCAGCCACGCGTGCAATCGGTGGAATAAACACCAGAGTGAGCGAAATAATGGCGTTAATAAAGCCAGCCCCCAAGGCACCCGAGATAGCAATCGCTAAAAGTACCGCAGGAAAAGCAAAGAACACATCCGTGGTACGCATGATTAAGGAATTGATCCAACCACCAAAAAATCCAGCAACCAAGCCGAGTGATGTTCCTATAGCAAAGGCAATAAATACCGGAAGCAGACCCATCATTAAACTCATCTGACCGCCATGCATCAGACGCGATAACATATCTCGACCCAACTCATCTGTACCCAGCCAATGCCCTTCGGTACCGATAGGCGATAAACGTTTCAGCATCGTT
>SLCQ01000102.1 GCA_007125745.1 Nitrincola sp. | reverse complement strand
TGGCTGGCGATCATATTTGTTCCTATTTTGACGATAATTGTGCGATCTGTTTCCAGAGTAAGTAAATGACGATCAGAGATAAACAAATATTTGATACTGGCATTGCCAACCATACGCCAGATTGTCCCATTAACCCAGGCAATATAGCCAGAAAAGGGAGTTGAATGAGATCAGCACACAGGCTTTATGTTTTGTGGAAGGATAGGCTTTATACAACAAAAAAGAGTCCATCAAGGACTCTTTTGATATTATCAGCTTGCACGTTATTTACAATAAATAACGTCAGAATGATTAGCTTTTGGGTGTAGCAGGTTTAGCTGGCGACTTTGCTGGCGCTGACGCTTTGCGAGTCGTTGCTGGCTTTGCTGCAGGCTTAGCCGCTGCAGGCGATGCCTTGGTCGCTGGAGCTGGTTTAGCCGCTGCAGGTTTTGCTTCAGCTTTAGGCTTCTCTTTAGCAGTATTGGCAGCCGGCATTAGCTTTGATAAATCAAACTTGCTCAGGTCAAAATCTTTAAAATCATTCATAAAGGGGGCATCACTTAATTCTGAGATGCTCTTTTCAACGATTTCAGTGAGCTTGTCCTTAGCTTCACTCATGGTTGCCAACTCTTTTTCAGCAACATCAGTAAACTTCGCATCCAGGGTCTTTAAAAACTCAACCTGAAGCTTAATAGCTTCTTTAGGATCTTTAGCGTCGATCAATGATTTAAACTGTGCGAGACTTTCATTGACGAAATCAGAAACATAATCAGCCTGAATAGACATCAATTTTTCTGCTGTCTTGCGGTTAACTTCTGCCATTTCGATAGCTGGGGAAAACTTCTCTTTCACCGGCTCAAGCTGATCTTCTGCTTGCTTCATGAAGCTTTCAGACATCTCTTTCATTGGCTTCATTGCTTCGTTGAAGCTGTCAGTAACAGGCTTCATTGCGTCTTCAAAGCTTTTCTTCAGGTCTTTCATCGGGTCTGTCATGGTGTGATCCTCAAATCTATCTAATATATTTTGTGCAGTGCAACATAACACTCTTTCTACAGTATTACATTGGCTGTGTCAAATTTTTAGTGCACTGCACAAATGAACATCACTTTTTAGAAAAGCCTTGCATTGCTTTTTGAACTTCAGCTAGATAGTCACTATCACCCAGCTCTTCCAAAGTGTTTTCCATCAATAAGGTTAATTGAGCTTTCGCTTCACTTAGGGCAGAAATCTCTTGCTGAGCGATATCAGACGCTTTCGCTTCAATCTCTTTCATATAACGAATTTGAGCTTCTATTGCAGTTTTGGGGTCCTTAACTTCACTCAAGGCTTTCATTTGTGCCAAGCTAGAGTTAACAAAATCGCTCACATACTGTGACTGAAGACTGATTAATTTCTCAGCTGTTTTCTTATTAATTTCAGCCATATCCATCATAGGCTTCATAGAGTTTTTCATTTGATCGTACATCGGCATCACCTCAACATATGTTTGTATTGTGCATTGCAACAAAAGCGCTAATTTAGTCAGGTCTGTACATGATGTCAATGTTTAAATAAGATCAGACAACCTTGACCTTATAGCACTTTAGTACAAAGGGATTGTCATGGAAAGCAGAGCAATTCCTCTGCCGAACAGGTACAATCAACCTTGTATTGAAACACAGTATAGCTGATTAAAAATTGATCAGCTTCATGTTTATAGATGAGGTTTGATTCTTTTATGACCGATATGCGTCCTGCAAATATCTCTACAGTCAGTCATCCTGAGGTGCATTCCAGTTTTGAATATCGCCGCAGTGAGTGGATTGAGTCTCTTGCTATAGAAGTGATGGAGTTTGTGCATTGTCAGACGGGTGCAATGCACTACCATATTAAAGCTGATAATGATGAAAATGTTTTTTTGGCGGGTGTTCGCACTATGCCTGAAGACTCTACGGGTGTTGCTCATATCCTAGAGCACACCGTTTTGTGTGGCAGTGAACGATATCCTGTGCGTGATCCTTTTTTTATGATGACACGTCGTTCACTCAACACATTCATGAATGCTTTTACGAGTAGTGATTGGACCGCCTATCCATTCGCCAGTCAAAACCGTAAAGATTTTTTTAACTTGCTCGACGTCTATCTTGATGCGGTGTTTTATTCGCGCCTCGACCCGTTAGATTTCGCTCAAGAGGGGCATAGAGTCGAGTTTAAAGAGCCTGAGAATGTTGAGTCTGACTTAGTATTTAAGGGTGTGGTTTATAATGAGATGAAAGGAGCAATGAGCTCTCCTGTTTCAACTTTATGGCAAACGATAACCCGTTACCTGTTTCCACAAGCAACTTACCACCACAATAGTGGAGGTGAGCCTTCATGTATTCCCGACTTAAGCTACGATGATTTAATAGCGTTTTATAAAAGCCACTATCATCCCAGTAATGCGGTGATCATGACTTACGGAAATATTCCGGTGGCTGAGATACAGGAGCGGATGGATTCTCTAGCCCTGTCACGATTTACTAAAAGCGACCTTCTGCTACAAGTCATGGATGAGAAACGCTACTTTTCGCCTGTAAGGGTTGAGGAAGGCTATGCCTTTGATCAACCCGATGCGTCACATCAAACTCATCATGTCATGGCTTGGTTGTTACCCCGTTCAATCGATACCGATGCACTCATGGAAGCTCATTTGCTCACTCAGGTATTACTGGACAACTCAAGCTCTCCTTTACGTGCAGCCTTGGAGTCCTCTGAGATAGGAACATCACCATCACCTATGTGTGGTTTGGAAGATTCTAACCGTGAAATGAGCTTTTTATGTGGTATTGAAGGTAGTGATCCCGAGAAGGCCGATGCCTTTGAAACACTTGTGATGGATACCTTGGAAAACATTGTCGAGCAGGGTGTGGATCAATCGATGGTTGAAGCACAACTGCATCAGTTGGAATTATCGCAACGCGAAATTACTGGTGATGGCATGCCGTTTGGTCTACAGCTGATTTTAGCAGGTTTATCCGCAGGCATTCATCGCGGTGATCCCCTCAAAGCGCTTAATATTGATCCAGCACTTGCGTCGTTGCGTGAAAAAATTAAATCAGCCGATTTTATTCCATCGCTGATTAAACGTTGGCTAATCGACAACCCGCATAGAGTGCGTGTGACATTACGTCCCGATAAATCGCTGAGTGCACGTCGTGATGAGGCAGAGCAGGCTAGACTAGCCTCTATTAAAGAGCAATTAACACCTGAAGAATCACAACAGATTATTGATCAAGCGATAGCGCTTGAAGAGCGACAAATGCATATTGATGATGAATCTGTACTGCCCTGTGTTACTTTAGAAGATGTTCCTGTGTCATTGACCTTTCCTGAACCTCAAGAGTTACCTGGTTTAGCTAAAGGCTCCTCATGGTATGTGGCTGGCACCAATGGTTTGTCCTATCAACAGGTTATCGTTGAGCTACCTGAGCTAACTGAGACAGAGCAGGCTATTTTACCGCTCTATAGTCACTGTTTAACTGAGTTAGGTTGTGCTGGGCGTGATTATCGTGAAAACCAAGCTTACCAAAGTCAAATAACTGGGAGTTTTACTGCCAGTTGCTCAGTGAGAGGCGCTCCAGATAATGAGCAACAATCCAAAGGTTACTTAGTGTTGTCTGGAAAAGCCTTGGCGGTTAATCAAGATAAATTAGCGACTCTTATGGCTGAAACGCTAAATGAAGTTCGGTTTGATGAAACCAAGCGGATTAGAGAGATTGTTTCGCAAATGCGCTCTCGCAGAGTCAACAGTATAACAGGCAGAGGGCATGTATTAGCCATGCAAGCGGCATCTGCTTTGATGAGTCCTGCGGCAAATTTGTCGCACAGGACGGCTGGACTCGAGGGTATACGTCAACTTAAAGCATTAGATAAGCAGTTGGAAAGTGCTGATGCCTTAACGGAGCTGGCTAACGCTATGGCCAGTCTGCATCAACGGATCAAAGTTGCACCACGTCAGTATTTGCTGGTCGGAGAAGCGGAGCATCAAGAAACCATTGAACAAACATATCAACAGGTGTTTGTACAACTACCCTGTGATACTAAGGCGTTCACACCACTTGATCTTCCTAAAACACGTGCAGGGGTTATGCAAATCTGGTTGACGGATACCCAAGTGAACTTCTGTGCCATGGCTTTTCCAACGGTGACAACTGATCACCCTGATGCAGCGGCCTTAACTGTATTGGGCGATTACCTTAGAAATGGCTACTTACACCGTTCGATTCGTGAGCAAGGTGGTGCCTATGGAGGTGGTGCGTCACAAGATAATGGTGATGCAGTTTTTCGTTTCTATTCCTATCGAGATCCGCGGACTCAAGATACTTTAGATGACTTTTTAGCCGCTAAAGCTTGGTTGTTATCACAAACGCCTGATCCAAAAAAAGTAGAAGAGGCGATTTTGGGTGTGGTCAGCTCGATTGATAAACCCGGCTCTCCAGCAGGGGAAGCCAAAAAGGACTTTCATGCCAGTCTTTTTGGACGAACACCTGAGAAGCGTAAAGATTTTCGGGCTCGGATATTAAAGGTTACTGGAGAGGACTTGCAAAGAGTTGCATCAACTTGGTTACTACCTGAAAAGCAAAGTGTCGCAATTCTATCAAGCACCAAGCTGTCTCAAGATATGCCAGACACTTATCAGCGTATCGAGATTTAAGATTTCGACGAGTGAAGCCTTTAACTCTAGGTGCGTTATTAATCGTACTGTCGGAAATCTTTTTGGTGACCAGTGGCATGATCATCCGGCAGGTCAGTGAAGACCTGCCGACTGAAATGATTGTGTTAATGCGTAACCTGCTCAGTTTGGTTTGGCTTCTACCATGGATATTGAAGTATGGTAGAAAAGAGATTCCTACATCACGTATTCATCTTCATTTTATGCGAGCGTTTATTGGTGTGACGGCCATGAGTTGCCTGTTTTATTCTTGGGCACATCTACCTTTAGGGCAGGCCGCTATGATTAAGCAAACCGCTCCGTTTTTCCTACCTATTATTGCGCTTTGGTGGCTCAAGGAGCCTATCTCATTGCGTGTAAAAGTTGCCATTCTTGTTGGTTTTTCGGGCGTCGCTCTCATACTACAGCCTAATCAGGGAGTCGTTCATATTGCGGTTTTGGTTGGCTTGGCAGGTGCTATGCTAGGGGCTTTGGCTAAAGTAACCATTCGTTCTATGCGTGGCAGTGAGTCACCGAATAAAATAGTGTTTTATTTTGCTTTTTTTGGTTCAATTTTGGCGGCTCTTCCCGCATCAATGAATTGGGTCACACCCACTTTTGAGCAGTTTGTTTGGCTATTTGGGCTAGCGGCTACATCGACCTTGGCTCAGTTATTATTAACACGCGCATACGCTATAGCACCTGCAGGGCAACTAGGTCCATTTACCTATGCTTCTGTTATTTTTGCAACTTTTATGGGGTGGTTAATTTGGCAAGAGGCATTTAACGTCCTAACCATCATTGGCATAGTTGTAGTGTGTTGCGCCGCCGTGATTATGCTGAGAGAAAAATCACCCGTTAAATAATATCGGTGATTTCAGTGTAACGAGGGCGCAACTTACTCTATTCTGGCTCTTTTTTGGTTAAGGTATACACCACTTCCGTTGCAGGCTTTTTCTTTGCCCACACACCGTCAAAACGCCCTTGAGCCTTAACGTCAAACCAGGGTGAAAAGAGTTGCTGAACTTCCTCTTCTCGAACACAAAATGGTGGGCCTTTCAGCATACCATCTTCATACTCAAGTGAAATGAGTAAGATATGGGCGCCAGCGGGCAAGAGTGTTGCCATATGTTTGGCATAATCCACACGCATTTCCGGTGGTAAGGCAATCAAAGATGCTCTGTCATACACCGCTTCAATCGGTGCGATATCTTCAGGGGTTAAACTGAAAAAATCACCCGCTAATAAACGTATCTGCTCGCTGGTAAACTCAATAAAATGACCGCATTCTTTACGGGTATAGGGGAGTTGGTTTTCGGTAAAAAACTGCACTAACGCCATTTCACTCAGTTCAATACCCAGCACGGCATGGCCCTGTTCGCGAAGCCACAGCATATCCAGACTTTTACCACACAAAGGAACAAACACAGGAGCACCATCACGGATTCCCAGTGCTTGCCAATGACTGCTTAAATATTCGTTGATCTCTTCTTGATGGAAGCCGATTTGATTAAGCTCCCATCGATCTTTCCAAAATTGATGTTCCACGTCAGTGATCTCTT
>SLCQ01000212.1 GCA_007125745.1 Nitrincola sp. | reverse complement strand
CTCGAAACCTAAAATATCCAGTATCTTGATCAGTTTGCGTGTTCCCACATCCCCAATGCGCCCGTTTTCCAAGGCATTAAGCGTCGCCCTAGAGATGCCGGCATAACTTGCCAATTCTTCTTGGGTCAGCTTTTTGGCTCTACGTAAGTGAGAGATCTGTTGACCGAGTTCGATATAGTCCATTTTTGTATAATATACTTTACATAAATCAATATTAATTCATATATGTAAAGTATATTAGTCTAAATATTCAGCGCAATCTAGCTTACAGGGATCTATTCACTGCGCGTCAAATGGAAGTAAAGGTATAAATTGACACAGATCAAATTAAGTGAATTTAGTAACCAAAATAACCAATTTTAGGAAAAACTCCTATATCCTTACAATATGTGTAACATTAAAGTTACAACATCAGATCGGCCAAGGACTGGCCTAAGACCTCAAAGATAGAGGTGATCTGAGACCTGCTCCAATCAAGGGGTAGACGCTAGACAAGGAGTGTTTAGTGCGAGAGGGGATCAAGCAAGGATGCAATGTGAACCTCTCACTTTCCCATCTAGCTCAATATCTTGAACATTGCCACACTTTGATAACACAATCTTATATGAACAAGGTAAAGGAATGCCTACTGTGCTTCTACTCAAATGACCACCCACCACCTCATATCCATGTGATAAAAGGTAATGGATGGGCTAAAATTGAAATTGTATCTTTGAAAGTCGCTGTATCGACACTGAAAGCACAGGAACTCAAAAAGTGTCTGGCTCTCATAAAAGAACATCAAAAACAGTTAAAGGACGCGTGGTATGAGTGGTTTAATCGGTAAGAAGGTTCACTTCGATGACAAATATCTCCATGTAGAGCTTCATGATGGAAGAATTATATCAACTCCGATCGACTGGTATCCTGACTTATTAGCTGCACCTGTTAGTGTGTTGCGCAAGTATATTTTCATCTGTGATGGAACGGGAATCGAGTGGTCTGATATTGATTATCATCTTAGTATTGAAGCCATGCTAGAAGGTAGAAGTGCTACAAAGGCAGCCTAAACCACCAATCCCTTAGCTTTAACCCTTGTCAATCCAAATCACTCCCCTATACTATGCGCCTTGTTTTAAAGCCAAAACGGAGCAAGTCAGTGGCTGATCGCGAATGGTATCTAGTGCAGTGTAAGGTTGGTGAAACGCAACGAGCGCTGGAAAATCTTGAAAATCAGTCTTACGAATGCTTTCTACCTATGATCGGCGTAGAAAAAATTCGTAACCGTAAACGTCAAACCGTTCAAGAACCACTTTTTCCTGGCTATCTCTTTATTCACCTCGACCAGTGGGAAGACAACTGGCAACCCATTCGCTCCACACGTGGTGTGACCAAGCTGGTAGCCTTTGGTGGCTATCCCGTAGCGGTTGATGACGACTTGGTAGAGCTATTAAAGCAGCGTTGTGCTCAACAAGAGATGTTGGCCGCGTTAAACGAAGGCGAAAAACTCCTCATCAAAGAAGGGCCTTTCTCTGGTCTTGAAGCTGTATTTGAATCCTATGATGGTAACGAACGTGTCATTATCTTGCTGAATTTTCTCAATAAACAGCAAAAGCTGACAATCCCTATCGGAAGTGTCTCCAAAGCGCAATAGCGCTAAAGCGCAACAAGCCAAGGTTCCCTCTACACTCCATTCAGGGGTACAATAAGACTGCAAATTAAACGCAGGGAAGGTAGTGCAACAATGCACATGCCCTGCGGTAGCCTGCCTGTTAATTAAAAGTACGCAACAAAACGCTGATTAAAGACACCACGGAGTCAATACGGATATGAAAATTGCCATTGCCGGTACCGGCTATGTAGGCCTCTCCAATGCCATGCTCTTGGCGCAACACAATGAAGTGATCGCGGTCGATATCATTGAAGAAAAAGTCGACCTGCTAAACCAACAGCAATCTCCGATTATTGATGCAGAAATAGAAGATTTTTTGCAGAATAAAAAGCTAAATTTTCGGGCAACACTGAACCCGGAAGAAGCCTACCAAAACGCAGACTTTGTCATCATCGCAACACCGACTGACTACGACCCAAAAACCAATTACTTTAATACCAAAAGTGTAGAAGCCGTTATTCAGCAGGTGATGTCGATCAACCCTGATGCCACCATGGTGATCAAATCAACGGTTCCTGTAGGCTACACGGTGGATGCTTGCGAACGATTTGGTACGCAAAATCTAATCTTCTCGCCAGAATTTTTACGAGAAGGGCGTGCACTCTATGATAACCTCTATCCTTCGCGCATTATCGTTGGTGAGCAATCCGCACGTGCAGAAACCTTCGCCAATCTATTACAACAAGGTGCAATCAAAAAAGACGCTCCGGTGCTATTTACTGACTCTACCGAAGCGGAGGCGATTAAGCTCTTTGCCAACACCTACCTTGCCATGCGTGTCGCTTATTTTAATGAGCTAGACACCTACGCAGAAACACATGGCTTGAATACCAAGCAAATTATCGAAGGTGTGGGCTTAGATCCGCGTATCGGTGATCACTACAACAACCCCAGCTTTGGTTATGGTGGCTACTGCCTGCCCAAAGACACCAAGCAATTGCTAGCTAACTATGACGAAGTCCCGAGTAACCTGATTCGCGCCATTGTTGACGCTAACACCACTCGTAAAGACTTTATTGCCCAGTCGATCTTAAAGCGTAACCCCAAAGTTGTCGGAATCTATCGATTAGTGATGAAATCCGGCTCAGACAACTTCCGCGCCTCAGCGATACAGGGTGTGATGAAGCGTATTAAAGCCAAGGGTATAGAAGTCGTTGTTTATGAACCGGTGATTGAAGAAGACAGCTTCTTCAACTCTCGCGTGATTCGTGACCTTGAAGAATTCAAACAGATCAGTGACGTGATAGTAGCAAACCGACCATCCGATGCGCTGGCCGATGTAATGGATAAGGTTTACACGCGGGATCTGTTTGGGAGTGATTGATAAATAATGGCGAAACCATTTTGCACCAAGTAAATCTATTTGCTGAGCGTTATTTGAAGCCCAACCCAACCCGGTAACGGACTGCCATTAAAAAATTAAAACGTAACAAGCACGTAGTAGCAGAAAACCTGTTAATGGATCAACTATGAAACCTGTATGCTGGATTATTGCAGGTCCTAACGGCGCCGGCAAAACAACATTTGCTCGAGAATTTCTACCTGAAGTTGCAGGGGTAAGTAATTTTATTAATGCAGATCTTATCGCTGCAGGTCTTTCACCCTTTTCGCCCGAAAAGCAGCTTCTCAAGGCAAGTCGAATATTTCTTCAAGAGTTAAATTTTTCTATAAAAGCAAGAGAAAGCTTTAGTTTTGAAACCACCTTGTCAGGACGGGCTTACTTAAAATTAATTAAACAACTGCAGCAAAGTGGTTGGCATGTTGAATTGGTTTACCTAGCTTTACCCAACGTTGAATTGTCTTGTCACCGTGTTGCTGAAAGGGTTAAGCATGGTGGTCATGGAATTCCACAGCAAGACTTATTACGTCGTTTCCCTAAAAGTTTAAAGCACTTGTTGCAAGAATATAGCGTTATTGCTGATCATTGTATTTGTATGATGAACCAAGGTGGAACACCAGAGCTAGTGTTTGAAAATTATAGAAATGATCGGATCGTTCACCATCAAGCAATGCTTGAAAAACTGATAAAAGAGGCCTGCTTATGATTAATACTGAACAAAACGTCATTCCAGCGATAACCGTGCTGGACAGCTTAAAGCGAGCAGTACAGCAAGAGTTAGAAAAAAAGCGCCGTCTGGGTCATTACTACGTTACCGATGAAAACGGTCAGATTATTTTTCAGGGCGATGACGCGCCTCTTTCTAATCACAAAGGCAATGAATAGGATAACAATATCACCTGAACCAACCCAACCCGGTAACGGACAACCAAAAACATAAAGATTCAGCATCACGATGCGAGCAAGCACAAACATAGATTACTTGCAGCGCTAGCAAACCTTTACTAGAATGGTCAGACTGACTAGTTTGCATGTGAGAAGGTGGGTGATATGAAATCATGGCAAGTTCAAGAAGCTAAAAGCCACTTTAGCGAGGTGATTGATTTAGCGATAACGCAGGGTGCTCAAATAGTTACACGTCGTGGAAATGAGGTGGCGGTCATTTTGTCAGTAGAAGACTATGAAAAGATCACTGGAAAAAACAATTTATTGGCTACGCTCATGAATGCACCTAAAGGCGAAGACTTAAAAATTTCACGAAGTGATGAGACTATTCGTGAACTGACGTTATGAATTTCTTGCTTGATACCTGCGTGATATCCGAGATGGTTAAAGCCGAACCATCCCAGAAAGTACTCGATTGGATTAGCGCTAAACAGGCATCTCAGCTCTATATTTCTAGCATTACGTGGGCTGAGCTTCATCGCGGTGTGGCTAAACTGCCAGCCTCTAAGCGAAGAAATGAATTAACAGAATGGCTAGGTGATCTAGACGAACAATTTGGTGAAAGAAAACTACCCTTTTGTGCCAAAACGGCTGAACATTGGGGGTTAATGACCAGTGGTATGGAATCTCAAGGAAAATCGATGCCAGTCATAGACTCGTTAATTTGCGCCACTGCTCAATATCACGATATGACCCTGGTGACCCGAAACACAAAAGATTTTGTAAATGCCCAGGTTCTTCTGATTGATCCATGGCAGTGAACTAAACCAACCCGGTAACGGACAACCATAAATATATAAATACTGCTGATAACTGATGCCAATTATTTCCATGTTTTACAGTGTTGTTGTGTATATGTTTTTTTACGATACACAAAAACATCACCTGCCACACATACATGTCGAATACGCTGAGTATACAGCAGTTGTGGGTATCGACGACGGTGTGATACTAGATGGGCATTTGCCGAAGAATAAAATGAAACTTGTTCAGGCGTGGTTAGAAATACATCGTGAAGAAGTTATGGCGGATTGGAATCTTGCAGTTAGAGGCATGCCGCTAGCAAAAATAGATCCTTTGAGGTAGTTGTCATGCTTAGAGTAGAACAGGTAACAGCATTACCGGAACATAAATTGTATATAGAGTTTAATGATGGTCAAAAAGGCATAGTAGATGTCACGCCCTTTATGGAAAGTGCTTTTTTTAATCATTTGAGGGATCCAAACTATTTTTCACAAGTATCAGTATTTTTTTGCGGAATTGGTTGGCCAAATGGACAAGATCTGAGTCCAGATACGCTTGAAGCCCATCTTCAGCCCTTTTCAAAAACAGCAGGTATTTTTTAAAGCGAACCAACCCAACCCTGTAACGGACTACCATGAAATATTTATAGTTAACACAGCAAAAGGCAATGGAATGTATAGCTCTAGGTTTGAAATGGAACTTCATCTAACAAAACATGCTCAACAGCGAATGGACCAAAGAGACATCGATCAACTCGTATTGTTAGATCTGATTGAACTTGGTGATCTTCGTTATAAAGATCAATCAAAAGGCTGGATAGCTAAAGACTTTCGTTCAAGGACCGATAACCTCATATGTGCAGCAATTGCGACTGAAGATAAGCTAGTCATAAAAACGGTTATGCACCACTTTTCATGGGGGATAGACTGATGAAAACTACCTATGATGAAACAGAAGATATATTGGTTTTGTACCTATCGGACAAAAAGATTACCAAAGAAGTATCACAAGACTGGAATACGCACATCAGTTACGCAGATGATGGAAGTATCGTTGAAATAGTGATATTGGATGCCTCTAAACAGGGCGCGTGGCCATTGCTAAAAAATCAAGCAGCCTAACCCAACCCAGTAACAGACTACCATGAACATACAAATGGCAACATGGCGGCATAATTTCTAGCAATGGGATGTGTACATCAGTAAGCATAATCAACTAGACTGAAATAAATGCATTAAATTTATCTACTGGAGATCCAGTATGAGGCTAGATCCACAACAACAGAAATATCTTGATGAGCTTTGCGAGGGTTTTGCAGTAGAGCGTCTCTGCGTATTTGGTTCAATTTCGCGCGGGGAAGAACGTCCAGATAGCGATCTTGATATTTTTGTTAGCTTTAGAGAATCCTTGTCTGCGGAAGATTATGCTACCAACTACTTTGCACTAAAAGAGGCTTTGGAAAGTACATTCAAACGTCCTGTTGACCTTCTGACTCAGGCAGCACTAAAAAATCCGTTCCTAAGACAATCTATAGAGATGGACCAGCGAGTGCTATATGCAGCTTGAGATT
>SLCQ01000112.1 GCA_007125745.1 Nitrincola sp. | reverse complement strand
CTTGGCTGTAGTGCGGCCAATCCCATAAATGTAAGTTAGAGAAATTACCGCATGCTTATTGTCAGGAATATTGACGCCAGCTATACGGGCCATTCAATCTACTCCATATTAATGCTCTGCTTAGTGCAGAGACAAATCATTCATCGTTCGTGGAAGGCGCGCAATTCTACAACCTGATCAAAAATAAATCAAGTCGTGCCGCCTCCACGGCTATAATTTAGTGATTAACCTTGACGCTGTTTGTGTCTAGGTTCCACTTTACAGATCACGCGCACGGAACCGTTGCGACGTACGATCTTGCAATTACGGCAAATCTTTTTTACAGACGCGCGTACTTTCATGATCCACCTCTAACAGGTCTAACGCAGTGAACCTGCGCCACCTTTAAGATTCGATTTTTTCATCAGCGATTCATACTGATGGGACATCAAGTGTGATTGCACTTGAGCCATAAAGTCCATCACTACTACCACGACAATCAACAGTGATGTTCCACCAAAATAGAACGGTATGTTCCAGGCCACGACCAAGAATTGTGGCATTAGTGAAACAGCGGTGATGTAGAGTGCGCCAAACAAAGTTAAGCGAGACAACACCGTGTCGATATAACGGGCAGATTGCTCACCAGGACGAATCCCAGGGATGAATGCACCAGATTTCTTTAAATTATCAGCCACTTCACGCGGATTAAACATCAGCGCTGTGTAGAAGTAGCAGAAGAACACGATTGCGATACCAAACAGTAGTATATGCAAAGGCTGACCTGGCCCTAAAGCCAACGCCATATCTTGCAACCAGTCTAGACCTTCGCTCTGCCCAAACCACTGCCCCATCGATGCTGGGAACAACAGTATACTTGAAGCAAATATCGGCGGTATAACACCAGCCATATTCACTTTTAACGGCAGATGACTGCTTTGTGCTGCATAAACACGGCGACCTTGTTGGCGTTTCGCATAGTTTATGGTGATGCGACGCTGGCCGCGCTCCATAAATACGACAAAACCGACAGTCGCCATTGCAAGAACAGCAATCAGCAATAGCGCTAAAATGTTCAAGTCACCTTGACGCGCAGCCTCAAAAGACTGACCAATTGCGCCAGGAAGACCTGCGACAATACCAGCAAAGATCAGGATGGATATACCATTACCGATACCACGCTCTGTTACCTGCTCGCCTAACCACATTAGGAAGACTGCACCCGCAACAAAGGTGACTACTGCAACAAAGTAGAAGCTTGCATCCGCCGCGAAAGCTACGCCTTGACTGGCTAGACCGACTGACATACCGAATGCTTGAATCGTCGCCAACACAACCGTTCCATAACGAGTATATTGGTTAATTTTACGACGACCTGCCTCACCTTCCTTCTTTAGCTGCTCCAGATGGGGGCTTACCGCTGTCATCAACTGCATAATAATCGATGCAGAGATGTACGGCATAACACCCAGCGCAAGAATACTCATCCGCTCAAGTGCACCACCCGAAAACATATTAAACAGACTGAGGATCGTGCCCTGATTCTGTTCAAATAGTGCAGCAAGACGATCAGGGTTAATACCTGGAACCGGTATGTGAGCACCAATACGGTATACGATGATCGCAATCAAAACAAAGCGTAGGCGAGCCCAAAGCTCACCTAAGCCGTTTTGTCTTGCTGGTACTTGTCCTATCTTAGCCATTTACGCCTCGACTTTACCGCCAGCAGCTTCAATCGCAGCCTGAGCACCTTTGGTCACTTTAAGACCTTTAACAGTAACAGGCTTCGTGATTTCACCTGACAGAATCACACGTGCGACTTTAATCTCTTCACGAATGATGTCAGCATTTTTTAACGCTTCTAGATCAACAACGTCAGCCACTACTTTGCTGATTTCGTTTAAACGAATTTCAGCTACGTAACGTGACTTACGTGATGTAAAGCCGAATTTTGGCAGACGACGCTGAATAGGCATCTGACCGCCTTCAAAACCCGGATTTACGCTTCCGCCTGAGCGGGATTTTAGACCCTTGTGGCCACGACCACAGGTTTTACCCAGACCGGAGCCGATACCACGACCAACACGCTTTGGAGCCTGTTTGGAACCGGCACCCGGGCGCAATGTATTTAGACGCATTGGGTGACTCCTATTATTCACCAACTACACGAACCATGTAGTTGACTTTATTAATCATTCCACGCACTGCAGGGGTATCTTCAAGTTCAACAACGTGACCGATACGACGCAGGCCTAGACCTTTAACACACAGCTTATGTTTCGGTAATGTACCGATTGGACTGCGAGTCAGGGTAACTTTAATTGTATTAGACATCGCTTAGTTCCCCAGGATCTCTTCAACGGATTTACCACGCTTAGCAGCAACATCTTCTGGCGCATTCATTGCCGCCAGACCTTTAACAGTTGCGCGTACAACGTTAACCGGATTAGTAGAGCCATAGCACTTAGCCAATACGTTTTGTACACCAGCCAATTCAAGTACTGCACGCATCGCACCACCGGCGATAACACCCGTACCTTCAGACGCAGGCTGCATGTATACACGTGAAGCACCATGCTGTGCTTTCACTGGGTACTGCAATGTATGACCATTGAGTGAAACGTTAACCATGTTACGGCGTGCTTGTTCCATTGCCTTTTGAATTGCAACAGGAACTTCACGTGCCTTACCACGGCCAAAGCCGATTCGACCATTACCGTCACCAACAACTGTTAGCGCAGTAAAACCGAAAATACGGCCACCTTTCACCACTTTAGCAACGCGGTTTACCTGGACCAGTCTCTCCTGGAGTTCACCGTCTTTCTGTTCGTGATTTGCCATATATAGAAACCTTTAGAATTCCAGTCCGCCTTCGCGGGCCGCATCAGCCAGAGCTTGCACTCTGCCGTGATATTTATAACCGGAGCGATCAAACGCCACCTGTGAAACGCCAGCTGCTTTGGCACGATCAGCGATCAGTGCACCTACTTTCTTAGCGGCTTCAACGTTACCTGTAGAACCTGCACGCAAGTCTTTTTCAACAGTAGAGGCAGATGCTAATACTGTTGCGCCATCAGCGGAGATGATTTGCGCATAGATGTGACGCGGCGTACGGTTGACGCACAGACGTACTGCACCCAGTTCACGCATTTTTAGGCGAGAGCGGCGCGCACGACGAATTCGAGCAATATTTTTTTCGTTCATGACCCAGCCTTACTTCTTCTTAGCCTCTTTACGACGTACATACTCATCAGCATAACGAACGCCTTTACCTTTATATGGCTCAGGTGGACGGAACGCACGAATTTCAGCAGCAACCTGACCAACGAGTTGCTTATCAGCACCCGACAGAATGATTGTGGTGTTATTCGGAGCTTCAGCTTTTACGCCTTTAGGCAATTGGTAATCGATAGGGTGTGAGAAACCCAATGTTAGGTTAACAACGTCACCTTTAACAGCAGCACGATAACCGACACCGATCAGTTGCATGGTTTTCTGAAAACCAGTGCTGACACCTGTTACCATGTTATTAACCAGCGCACGTGTTGTGCCTGATAACGCTACCGCTTGCTTGCTGCCATCACGCGCTACGAAAGTCAGTTGACCATCGTTTTGCTCAACACCAACAGAAGGGTGAACATCTAAATTTAGTTGACCATTGCTGCCCTTGACAGATACTTGCTGTCCTTGGATCTTGACCTCAACACCTGCAGGTAGCGCAACGGGATTCTTTGCTATACGTGACATCAGAACTCCCCTTAGAATACCGTACAGATGACTTCACCACCGATACCAGCGGTACGCGCTGCGCGATCGGTCATGACACCTTTACTGGTCGAGATGATTGCAATACCTAGACCATCAGAAACTTTTGGCAGTTTTGCAGCGTGACGATAGATACGCAAACTAGGTTTACTGACACGCTTAATCTCTTCAATAACGGGCTTGCCTTCGAAGTATTTCAATTCGATAGTCAAAACCGGCTTGCCGTCACCTTCTACACTATAATCAGTGATGTAACCTTCATCTTTTAGCACTTGAGCAATTGCTACTTTGTGCTTTGAAGAAGGCATAGAGACAGCGGGCTTTTCAGCCATATTACCGTTACGGATACGGGTAAACATATCCGCGAGGGTATCTTGCATACTCATGCTATTTTCCTCAGTTGTGCAGCGCAGCGCGGTAGCAGGCTTATCCTGCCCTGACCGCTGTGCTTACCATTGACAAGCTTCTTACCAGCTTGCTTTTTTCAGACCTGGAACGTCACCACGCATAGCAGCTTCACGAAGCTTAATGCGAGATAGGCCGAACTTACGGTAAACACCGTGTGGACGACCTGTCACTTGACAGCGACGCTGTTGACGAACCGGACTGGCATCACGTGGAAGCTTCTGTAAAGCGACCTGTGCATCCCAGCGAGCATCTTCAGATGACTCTGGGTTTAAGATGATTGCCTTGAGCTCAGCACGCTTAGCTGCATATTTTGCAACTAGCTTAGTGCGCTTAGCTTCACGGTTTTTCATTGATGATTTAGCCATTATCTACCCCGAATTATTTACGGAAAGGGAACTGCAGTGCGGTTAGCAGTGCACGTCCTTCGTCGTTAGTTTGAGCGGTAGTTGTGATCGTGATATCAAGACCACGCAACTTATCAACCTTGTCATAATCGATCTCAGGGAAGATAATTTGCTCTTTAACACCCATACTGTAGTTTCCGCGACCATCAAATGACTTAGGGTTTAAACCACGGAAGTCACGGATACGTGGGATAGAAATATCAACCAAACGGTCTAAAAATTCCCACATACGCTCTCCGCGCAGTGTCACTTTACAACCGATCGGCCAACCTTCACGTACTTTAAAGCCAGCGATTGACTTGCGAGCTTTAGTAACGACAGGCTTTTGACCCGCAATTGCTGTTAAATCAGCAACCGCATTTTCAAGTTGCTTCTTGTCACCCAACGCTTCACCAACACCCATATTCAAGGTGATTTTGGTCACACGAGGAACAGCCATAACATTTGGGCTATTCAACTCTTCTTTAAGCTGTTTCTTCAATTCGTTTTCGTACAGCGCTTTTAATCTAGACATTGCACCAACCTCTCTTACTTATCACCAACGACGACTTCGCCGTTAGACTTGTAGAAGCGTACCTTGGTGCCGTCATCAAGCTTCTTGAAGCCCACACGATCACCCTTGCCGGTAGCAGGATTAAAAATTGCGACATTAGAAGTGGCAATGGCTACTTCCTTCTCTACAATGCCACCCTGCTGGCCCAACATTGGGTTTGGCTTAACATGCTTTTTGATCATGTTAATACCGGATACGATCAGGCGATCGTTTTCAAGAACACGCATGACTTTACCACGCTTGCCCTTATCTTTTCCTGCGATCACGATGACTTCATCGTCGCGACGAATTTTACGCATTAGTTACCTTCCTTTCCTACTACCCTCTCATGCTCAAAAACGCCATACCCTCTCGGGAATGGCGTTTTGAAGATATAACTGCTTAAAAAAGCTGTTATATCAAAGCACTTCAGGCGCCAGGGAAATGATCTTCATGAACTTCTCAGTACGAAGTTCACGCGTTACTGGGCCGAAGATACGAGTACCGATGGGTGCGCCATTGTTATTCAACAATACAGCTGAATTAACATCAAAACGGATGATTGAACCATCCGGGCGACGAACACCTTTACGGGTACGTACGACGACTGCTTTAAGTACCTGACCTTTCTTCACTTTACCACGCGGAATGGCTTCCTTAACGGTAACCTTGATGATATCACCAACACCGGCGTAGCGACGGTGAGAACCGCCCAGGACCTTAATACACATCACGCGCTTAGCGCCGCTGTTATCAGCAACGTCAAGCATCGATTCAGTTTGAATCATGGTCTACCCCACAAAACTGTTAGACTGACCACCTTAGATGGCCAGCGTAATGGAGCAAAGGTGCAACAGTTTACACCTCTGCGGCAGGCTCTTCAACTGCCATTAATGCTTTATTTGCACGTTCTTCAATATTTACCAGCACCCAAGTCTTGGATTTAGACAAAGGGCGAGATTCTTGAATCGTGACAGTGTCACCTAAACGGCAAGCATTATCAGCATCATGAGCATGCAACTTAGTTGAACGGCGAACAAACTTACCATAAATAGGGTGTTTTTCTTTACGCTCAACAAGCACCGTGATGGTTTTATCCATCTTGTCACTGACGACCTTACCGGTCACCATACGAATACGTTTTTCTGCGCTCATTTATGCACCTGCCTTTTGCTTAAGAACAG
>SLCQ01000287.1 GCA_007125745.1 Nitrincola sp. | reverse complement strand
CTCACCGATATTTTCGTGAATTTTAGACGCTTCATTTTGAGTAATCACGGACAGGTTTCGGACTTCATCAGCAACCACAGCAAACCCACGACCAGCATCGCCAGCCCTTGCCGCTTCTATAGCTGCATTCAAGGCTAATAAATTTGTTTTTTCCGAGACTGACTCAATGGTTTGCAAGATGCGATTAATATCTTGTGTATCTCGTGCAACATCAGTAATTTTTTCACGCATATCATTGACCAAAGAGGCAAACTGCTTGATCTGTTCACTGGTTCGTGATGATGAAGATAAAGCACCTGCAGCGGTATTGGATGCAGATTGTGCGTATTGCTCAGAATCTTTAACCTGCTGACTAAACTGTTTAACCGCATCCACCAGTGAATGAATGGAACTGGACAACTGATGGTTTTGTTCTCGGTATTGGGTTGATGTGTTTGCCAGCCTCTGTCCTAGTTGATCCATCAAGTCTGAAAAGTCATTTAAGGAATGCGCATTGTTTTGTAACTGTCCTATCGCCCTTTCATAATCCGACATAAACTGATTAAACGCCTCTGCCAAGGGAGCGAACTCTGAACCCACCTCAACAGATGCTCTTAGGGTTAAATCGCCACTTTCAATGATCTGTTGCATGACTCGTTGCATATCTTGTACGGAAGAACTGGCACCATGTTCAGAAACATTCAAACCGGCAATTTCATCTTCTACAGGGACACGTAACTTGCCTATCGACTTCAACCCACCAAAGAGAAGCAAGCCCATCACAAAGCCCCAAACAAACACACTAAACACACCGATCAACTGCACCCAAAACTGTTGTAAAACACTCCCTGCAGCTAATTCACCCACCGCAAAGAAAGGTAGAACCAGCGTACCGAAAGCACCTGCGACACCATGTGCTGAGATCACATTGACGGGATCATCAACCTTAAACTTGTACAGTAAGACATACTCCGCGATGTACACCACAATTCCCGCAAGTGCACCAATCATCACGGCACCCAACGTCGATACCACATCAGCACTGGCCGTGATCGCAACTAATCCTCCGATAACACCGTTAAGCAACTTTTCCACACTGACCAAACGCTGGTCATGGAACATCATTGACGCTAGAAAACACGCTGCACCGCCAGCGGCCGCCGCTAAGAGTGTATTAGCCACAATACCTGGAACGGTGGAATCGGCAGCAAAGGTGCTACCGCCATTAAAGCCAAACCAACCGAACCAAAGAATCAACACACCGATAACAGCCAAGACTAAATTATGGGCTGGAATCGCATTCACCTTGCCATCTTTTCCAAAGCGCATCCAACGGGGTCCAACTACAATTGCACCTGCAAGACCCACCCATGCACCTAAAGAGTGCACCACCGTCGATCCTGCAAAATCCATAAAGCCCATTTCTGCTAACCAGCCAGCATCATTCCAAATCCAATGACCCGACACTGGATAGACGAATGCCACCACCATGACCGAAATCAGCACATAGGACATAAATTTCATTCGTTCTGCTACTGCACCGGACACAATCGTCGCGGCTGTACCGGCAAAAACTGCTTGGAAAACAAAATAGGTATAGATGCTGGAATCACCGCTATCGTCCAGAATCATCGGAATACCCACCCATCCAGAGAGTGAATCACCAAACATGAAGGTGTAACCCAATAGCCAAAAGACTAAAATTGCGGCTATAAAATCGGTAATATTCTTTATCGCTACGTTGATGGTATTTTTCGCTTGTGTCAGCCCTGACTCTAATGCGGTAAAACCTGCCTGCATAAACATGACCATTGCTGATGCAATGATGATCCATATCAGGTCAAATTGGTGTTGCGTTACATATTCAGTCATTGGCATATCCTCTGGAGATCTACCAGAGGTTGGAGCAATTATCATGCCACAGCACAGTAAGATACAACTGATCAATGGTCAGTATGAAGAGTATGGCGATAGAGTATTAGAGATTTTCAACGATGCCATCCTGAACACTACCGCTTTGTATGAATACGAGCCCCGCGATACAGCCATCATTTCGCGTTGGTTTAACGACAAAGCACAAGATAATTTTCCAGTTCTTGGCGCACTGAATGAAACCGATTGTTTGATGGGGTTTGCCAGCTATGGGCGCTTTCGCCCTTTCCCTGCGTTTAACACTACGGTTGAGCACTCAGTGTATATTCACCCTTCATATCGAGGACAAGGTATTGCTAAACTACTATTACTAAGCCTGATAGAACATGCTTCCGATCAAGGGTATCACGCCATGGTTGGTGCTATCGATGCTGAAAATTGCGCCAGCATAAAGCTTCATCAAAAACTAGGTTTCAAGTTAACCGGAAAACTGCCAGAGGTCGGCTATAAGTTTGAGCGTTGGTTAGATTTAGTGTTTTTGCAAAAAATTCTGAATAAAGACAGCGTTCACAAAGTGTAAATGATAAAATTGTTTTAAATGACAACAACACTTACCCCTTTCATACGTATCGTGATTCTTTTCCTAGTAATAGGCGTTCTAAGTGTGGGCGTTTTTTACTATCAATATCAACGCTCTGTCTCCAGCTATGAAGAAAAGGTTCTAGAGCAGGTCAGTCAACGTTCTCACGGCTTAGCCGTCAAACAGCGTGAAATAGTTCGCGCCAAAATGGTGGAATTAGATCGCGTACTTTTAACGTTACGTGATGCCGTCAATAATGGCCACTTTGGTAACAGTCATTTTGAAAGCTTGATGCGATTACAAAAGAGCTACAATCAGGAAATTGCCGATTTTTTACTGCTCGACAACACTGGTCAAATTACCGCATGGACGCGTGACGAAGCCATACCTGATGTAAGTGATAGAGATTATTTTCAATGGCACCTAGAACATACTGAGGACAACGCCTTTATATCAGCCGTTCAAACTGCACGCGTTGAAGATCCGTTTCATTTCTTTGGCATGAGCCGAAAGATAGTTAATGATCAAGGAGATTTTAACGGCGTCATTGTCGCTACGGTTGATATCCACAAGTTTTCAAAAACATTGGATGACCAACTCTTTGATGGTCGTTTAACCCATGTGTTAGTGAGTGATCAATCCAAAATCATCTTCAGGCTACCGTGGAAACCTGAATTTGTGAACAGTCACCTGAAATCACTCGATCAATATGGAGACAACATTCCGGATTCCGACAGCTATCGAGTGCAGTCACCTTTCGATAACCTGGCTCGTTTAGTCACCTTCCAGCGTGTTCCAAACTGGCCCCTAATTGTCTACATTGGTGAAGACCTCACTCTATCTGAACAGCTGATAGCCACTTATGCAACACAAGAACAACGACGCTGGGGTGCATTTGCCCTCTTAATTACGCTCTTAACCCTAGTCATTTTGTCGCTAATGAAGCGCCGACATGACAGCGCCCTAGAGATTCTAAAACAACGAAAAGCACTGGATGACTACTATCATCGTAGCCGTGCAATTTTAGAAGCCATGCCAGACCTGGTATTTACCATTGATAAATCGGGAACCATCATCGATTATCAATCCGGTAGTAACGAACTCCTGTTCACAACGCCAGACCGTTTTTTAGGCCACACATTTATAGATGTCATGCCACACCATGTTGCAGAGCAAGGTTTCTTTCTTTTTCAGCAAGTATTAAATACCGGCTCACCTGCAGTGTTTGAATATCCTCTAACTATTGACAATAAGGCACTCTATTTTGAGTTACGCATGTCAAAAATTGATGACCAAAATATTTTAGCTATTGCCCGCGATATTACACAACGTAAAGATGCTGAAACCAAACTGACGTGGCAAGCCACTCATGATGCACTGACTCAGCTTCCAAATCGAGTCCTGTTTTATGATCGACTCGAGCATGCCGTTTCGCTATCTCGACGCTCATCATCGCCGTTCGCCTTACTCTATATTGATATCGATGGCTTCAAGCCGGTCAATGACTCACTCGGTCACAACTTAGGCGACCAATTACTGATTGAGTTTGCAAAGCGCTTACGAAATAAACTTAGAGAGTCTGATACCTTAGCCCGACTGGCCGGTGACGAATTTGCCGTGATCCTATTTAATTGCGAATCAGAAAGTCATGCACAGATATTAATTCATAAACTGATGCAACTGATAGAAGAACCCTTCCAAATCGAATCCCATACTATCGATATCTCCGCCAGCATTGGTCTAGTATGGACAGCATGCTGGGATTCAGATATCGACGCACTGGTTAACCAAGCCGACCAGTCGATGTATCAAAACAAAGAAAGGCGAAAGCAACAGAACAAACTACCCTAATTGATCAGCAAATTCATGATTAGTATCCCGGTGTTCAGCCTCATCTGCTCGAACCGCCTCAACGACCTCTCTTAATCGTGCATCCTTAGGAAGATTCCAATACTCAATTGCAATCGTGGGCGCTGGGATATTTTCATATTCACCCTCATCAATACCCTTCAGGTATTCGGTGTAACTGAAGACCGCCTCCTCTTCCAAGTAACCAACAACACGATGCGCTGTTTTACTGGAACATAAATACAACAGAAAAAAGAAGTTATAAAAAATCCCTTGTGCCAACATAATTAAAAAGCGCTCAAAACGGTTGGGCTGTGCGACTTCGATAAACGTCATCAGATGCATACGCTCATTTTCAGCCTCATCTAGCAAGGTTTTGATCCAACCATCATCATCCTTAATGCGCCTTAACGAATGCAGATGCTGAATCGTACCACCCACCATACCTGGAACCGCCGCCACCGTCTCAAGCACAACGGCTCTGTGACCATATCGGCCCTTAAAGAATAGATCCGCAAAGATACGCATAAACTTAACAAACCGATAAGCGACCCAATCAGAAAATGACTTAGGTTGATAGTGAGTCTGCGTTACATCAGGTTGAAGTGATTTAGCAACATTTAAGTCCATAATGATACTCCTTTTTAACATGGATAGTTTTACAGTTAGCCATCAGCATTCGGAAACTCCATACGACTCTAACCATAAGATATTTAATGATTAGTTATCATTACTAGACTTAAGTTCAATTAATTCAATCAATAGACGAGCATTCTATCGGCGCCGAATTGATGAATCCTGTAAGATGACCAACTTAACGACTATTCTGAAGCTGATAGACTCAGCGACAACCTATCTATTATGGAGTCATCATGTCATCTAAAGTGTACTGTACAGCCCAATTTCTACCTAAAGACGGCAAAGAAGCTGAGCTATTTCGAGTATTACAGTCTCTAGAACCCAATACACTGCGCGAAGATGGTTGTATTCAATATATTGTCACCAAACAGATTCAGAGCCCTCATGCAGAAGGCAAAAGCTTTCCTATCGTGTTTCATGAAATCTGGAAAGATATGGCAAGTTTTGAAGCCCACTGCCAGCGTGATGAAATCAGCAACTTTTTTGAACGTTACTGTTTAGCCGAAGACGGTTTAGCGGCTGATTGGAATGTGTGTGTTTATTCGGATGAGGGGTGAACAAGGTATGTAGGATAATTATGGCATGGAAGCCTTTGTATACTTTAGAGCCTGCTCAGCCATGGTCATTACTTCTTTAGATACTTCATCACTTAGATAATACTCTCCACAATCCTCACATACATCGGCGAAGACATTTTTAACCACTAACGTGACATTGTCTCTTTTGAGCGTGACAGTTGTCGTTCCTAGCTGGGTTTCTCCCAGCTTGCAAATGATGCATTTCATTTCAACCTCCTAGTTATTTTTAATGTTGCTTTAAGCGACGCTGCCTGTGCGGCAGTGAACCCGTTGGGCCAGAGTGCCCAACTTGCGGGAAATTTCTAAGCTGCCTGTGCGGCAGTGAACGTGCTGGCAACAATTCAAAAATTGACTATATATTTCTAAGCTGCCTGTGCGGCAGTGAACTATGTCGGCACGCCGGAACGTGGCGGCTATTGTTTCTAAGCTGCCTGTGCGGCAGTGAACTTACCATCATTCTAGTAGTTCTATTTTTTATATTTCTAAGCTGCCTGTGCGGCAGTGAACTAGGCTACGCAAACGTCAACGGACAGCTAATCTTTCTAAGCTGCCTGTGCGGCAGTGAACTATCCATCATCTGATCTAAAACGTGCGAAGCATTTCTAAGCTGCCTGTGCGGCAGTGAACGTTAGCTTGCTTTATCAATCGCTCAATATCATTTTCTAAGCTGCCTGTGCGGCAGTGAACATGTTAAAAACACAACTGTTTGAGATGCACAATTTCTAAGCTGCCTGTGCGGCAGTGAACCATTAATAACGTCAATCCCTTTGAAAGTATCATTTCTAAGCTGCCTGTGCGGCAGTGAACTT
>SLCQ01000183.1 GCA_007125745.1 Nitrincola sp. | reverse complement strand
GTCCGCTAGTATCAGTTCTTGGCTCACAGGCTTGCTCCGAATTATAAAAGTATCCATTTTTGCGTGCGCGCATTATCCCCATTTCGGCCATTGGGATCAAATCGGATCGTCTAGACTTTGGTCAGATTTAAATTTATCACGCCTATAAGACAACTCAATGTTAAATCAGACTGTGTTTTTTTAGCCGCTTCGTTACACTATAGATCCGTTTTTTTTGGTTTTTTGGGAGCATTTCGTGCTAACTGCTTTTTCTTATGTTCTGCCACATTCTGCTGGTGATGTTAAACGACTGGGTCAAGTGAACGGTTGCAGTACTGGTCTTCTGTTACAACAGCTTCTTGAAGAGAAATATCAAGGCTTAGTATTGATGATCTGTAAGGACAATGAAACGGCATTGCGAATCCGAGAAGAAACACGTTTTTTTTGTCAGGATGATCAGGAAATATTACTTTTTCCAGATTGGGAAACACTTCCTTATGACAGTTTTTCTCCCCATCAAGATATTATTTCTCAACGCATCGAGACACTTTATCGCCTGCCTTCAATGAAACGCGGCGTTCTAATAGTATCTGCATCAACCCTGATGCAACGTATAGCCCCCACCAGTTTTATCAGTGGACACAGTTTAAGCCTAGATACCGGACAAACCTTTAACCCAGAAGACCTTCGTACACAGCTAACACACGCGGGTTATCAAGCAGTCAATACTGTTTTTGAACACGGAGAATTTGCGGTTCGTGGTTCCATCATTGATATTTTCCCTATGGGGAGCGAACAGCCCTACCGTATTGACCTGTTTGATGACGAAATTGAAACATTGCGTTCGTTTGATCCAGAAACACAACGCTCTATTGATACCTTAGAACAGATCCGCTTACTGCCCGCCAAAGAGTTTCCATTCAATGAACAATCCATTCGCTTATTTAAGCAACAGTGGCGTGAAACTTTTGACGTCGATTTTACGCGTTGCCCGGTATACAAAGACGTATCAGATGGCTTAAGCCCCTCAGGTATTGAGTATTATTTACCCCTCTTTTTTGATCAATTGACAACACTGTTTGATTACTTGCCGCAACAAACCTTATTGGTTGAAGAAGCAGGTATTGACCAAGCAGCAAAACATTTTTATGCCGAAGTACAGAACCGATTTGAAGAACGAAACTTTGATCAGCAACGTCCCATATTAGCCCCGGAACGCCTCTACCTGCCTCCAGACAGTCTACTGAGCCAGCTAAAATCTTACGGTCGTCTCCGCTTATCAACAGAAACGGAAACGCTCAAACCCGGTCGAGACAACCTTCCCTGCACTGTGCCTCCTGACCTGACAGCTGAACCGGGTAGTGATCAACCTCTGGTTAGGTTGAAGCACCTCATCGACAACCAGCCCAAAGCCAAGATCCTCGTCTGTGCAGAGTCTGCAGGTCGTCGCGAATCATTGTTAGCCATGCTTAGAAAGACAGATTTACGTGCAGAACTGGTAGATTGCTGGGCTAGCTTTGCAAACAACCCCTGCGATCTGGGTATTACAGACTTCCCCTTGGACCAGGGGGTATCAATTGATCACACCTTCCACTTAATCACCGAAACACAGCTTTTTGGTCGTCAGATTTTTCAACGTCGTCGCCGTCAACGTGATAAGGAGCAGTCAGATCAGGTTATACGTCATCTTTCAGAACTCACGATTAACGCGCCTGTTGTACACCTTGACCATGGTGTTGGACGTTATCGTGGTTTACAAAGCATTCAGGTCGATGGACAAGTAAATGAATTCTTAACACTTGAATATGCCAACGAAGCAAAGCTTTATGTCCCGGTTTCTTCATTACAACTGATCAGCCGTTATACAGGGGTCAACGATGAGGTTGCACCCCTCCATCGCTTAGGTACGGAGCAGTGGAGTAAGGCAAGGCAAAAGGCCGCTGAAAAAGTCCGTGACACAGCGGCAGAATTACTGGATATTTATGCTCGCAGAAATGCTCGAGAGGGCTTTTCATTTGAATATCCCGAAGAGGATTATGCTCGATTTGCATCAACCTTTCCCTTTGAAGAGACACCCGATCAAGCCAATGCCATTGATGCAGTGATTCGTGATATGCGCAGTGCTAAGCCCATGGATCGACTCGTGTGCGGCGATGTGGGTTTTGGTAAAACGGAAGTCGCTATGCGCGCTGCCTTTATCGCCGCGCAATCGGGTAAACAAGTGGCAGTACTGGTCCCCACAACGCTCCTCGCGCAACAGCATTATGATAATTTCCGTGACCGCTTTGCCGACTGGCCAGTCAATGTAGAGCTGATTTCTCGCTTTAGAAGTGCCAAACAGCAACAAAGCATCGCTCAACAACTGAGTGATGGTCAGGTAGATATTTTGATCGGCACCCATAAACTGCTCCAAGGAAGCCTAACATTTAAAAATCTAGGCTTGCTGATCATCGATGAAGAACATCGCTTTGGTGTGCAACAAAAAGAGAAAATCAAAGCTCTGCGTGCCGAAATCGACATTTTGACCATGACAGCCACCCCCATTCCACGAACCTTGAATATGGCCATGTCGGGCATGCGTGATCTATCGATTATTGCCACCCCTCCCGCTCGTCGCTTATCCGTGAAAACCTTTGTGCGTCAGTCAGAACCAGCTCTTTTAAAAGAAGCGATACTGCGAGAACTCTTGAGAGGTGGTCAGGTTTATTTCCTCCATAATGAAGTCAAAACCATTGAAAAGGTAGCCGCTGAAATAGATGCACTGATTCCTGAAGCGCGGGTTGCTGTCGGCCACGGTCAGATGCGTGAACGTGAGCTGGAACAAGTGATGGCAGACTTTTATCACAAACGCTTTAATGTATTGGTCTGTACCACGATCATTGAAACCGGCATCGATATTCCGAACGCCAACACCATTATCATTGAGCGCGCTGATAAATTTGGTCTGGCGCAGTTACACCAGCTCCGCGGTCGTGTAGGTCGTTCACATCATCAAGCCTACGCTTATCTTCTCACTCCTGATGCGCGCAATATGACTGAAGATGCACAACGCCGCCTTGAAGCTATATCAGAAGCTTCAACACTCGGTGCTGGTTTTACCCTGGCAACCCATGATTTAGAAATTCGTGGCGCTGGAGAACTCTTGGGTGAGGATCAAAGCGGACAGATGCAAACCATCGGTTTTGGTTTGTATATGGAGATGTTAGAACAAGCGGTTGAAGCGATTCGTGAGGGTAAAACCCCCAATCTTGACAAACCACTTCAGCATGGTTGTGAACTTAACCTGCATCTCTCGGCCATCATTCCTGAAGAATATCTTCCAGACGTACATAACCGTTTAATGCTTTATAAACGCATAGCCAACGCTCGCTCTGCAGAGCAATTAGAGGAGATACAGGTGGAAATGATCGATCGATTCGGCTTGTTACCTGAACCCACTAAACACCTCTTCCGCCTGACAGCACTTAAACTCAATGCCGAATCATTGGGTATTCTGAAAATTGATGCGCATGATAAAGGTGGCAAGTTTGAATTTGATAGTGAACCGAAAATTGATCCGATGCGACTGATACAGTTGATTCAACGTCAGCCGCAGATCTTCAAGCTCGATGGTCCTACAGGCTTACGGTTCAGTATCAAAATGCCCACAGTCGAGGAGCGCTTCCAGCAACTTGAAAGCCTAGTCAATAACCTGCAAGCCGCATAGAAGCATCTCAGTTAAACGTCAAGCCACTTAACCGCTTAACGCGAGTGGTGAGTGCTTGACGCAAGACTGAATCCTTGCTGTATATCAAACTAAAAGCGTCACGCGAACGGGTAATGGCCGTATAGATCAATTCTTGCGTCAAAACGGGGTTAGAATGATCTGGCAAAACCAGGGCAGTATGAATGAACTCCGATCCCTGAGATTTATGCACAGTCATCGCATACACCGTCTCTATCGCTTGCAATCGGCTTGGCATCACCCAACGAACACCTCCTTCTGGCGTCATAAAAACTACACGTAACGCCTCTTCAACCTCACCCTTAGCATGCATCACTGGACGCTTTAATGTGATACCGATATCACCATTCATCAAGCGCAAATTATAGTCATTTTGTGTGACCAAAACCGGGCGCCCTTCATACCATAAGGATCGCATAGGCTGAATCAGGTTTGCCTGTGACAGGATTTGTGTAATCCAATTATTCAGCGCATTAACACCCCAAGGACCTTCACGCACAGCACTCAGCAACTGAAACGCGGTATGCGCCTTAAGAATAGACTGAGCCCATTCATCAAAATCTTGACTGGGTGATGATGGGTCAGGCCGCTCCTGAGCTAAGCGGTGTAAATATCCCCGATAACCCTTCACAACCAAATGAGCAAACGAAGCATCGGATGAATGATTGACTTGATAAATCTGTAACTGCTCTGGTTGCTGGGCAAAAATCAGCTTTAATGTGATAAGAGGATCGGATACTGCTTGTCCTTGATACTCACCCTGGTTGACCAGATGTGCCAATGCACCGATTCCACCTTCAGCCGAAAAGCGGTGGCTAAAGCGCAACATGGTGATCGATTGATCCAGCTGACGCGTTGAGTCATGTTCAACCATTTTATCGGGCAAACGATCTTGAGTGACATTCTTAAGCCAACTCGCTGTTTCCCCGCTATAACCGCCTTTCCAAGCTTGCTGACACAAATCACCTAACACAGCCCCTGCTTCGACAGAAGCCAACTGATCTTTATCGCCCAGAAGTATAAGTCGTGCAGAGGGCTTCAGTGCAACCACCAAAGAAGCCAGCATCTCTATATCGACCATGGAAGCTTCATCCACAACCACACAATCCAATGGCAAGGGATGCTGAGCATGATGTCGAAATTGACGACTGTTAGGGATAGGCCCAAGAAGCCGATGAAGTGTAGTGACTTCAGTCGGGATACTGTTCTTGAGCAGGTCAGGATACAGCGACAACTGCTCAAAGGGTAAAGACTCTATTTGAGCCGCAATCGATGCATTGAGTCTTGCCGCGGCCTTACCCGTAGGTGCCGCTAATGCAATATGCAAACTGGGGTTGCCTTTCTCAATCACCAACGCTTGTAACAGTGCCAAGACTCTAACAACGGTGGTGGTTTTTCCCGTACCAGGACCACCTGTAATAATAGCGAAGGATCGTCGAGCGGCTAAAGCACAGGCTATTTTTTGCCAATCTGGACTCTGTTGAGAAGTAGCAAACAGCGTCTCTAACAGCGGCTTGATTGAGGAATCGGTTAGATGATCATGAATGTCTAAGCGTTGCTCTACCGCCGCTTTAACGGCTAATTCGTAGTTCCAATAGCGACGCAGATATAGCTTAGGTAGTGTTGTAGAACCCGATAAAACAAGAGGGGTTGTTTGAGGCGTGGCTTCACTCTTATCTGATGGAGAGCTTATCGCTTTGGATTGACTGAGTTTTTGCCACCACTCTTCTGCCGTTAAAGACTTAACAGCGAATATCCACTCAGCAAGTTCTGAGTATTCGGCAGGGTTGCTCACCTCTAAAGTCCTCAATTGGGCCAATAGATCGAGGCATACATCACCATGACCGTTTCGCTCGCTGGTTAAGGCGATCGCTAACAGCACTTCTAGGTCTGTCTCGTTGATTTCATCTGCGATATAACGGGCCAATGCAAGATCCAAAGACCGGATGCGTCCTAAGTGTTGAAGTGTTATCAATGGCTGGATGAATGGATGCTGTTCGATCATCTAAGCCACCTTCACTTCCAAGTCATGACCCATAAAGAGTTTATCCAAACCTTCAATGACCTCTCGACTCGGTTTATCAAAAAACACACCTTGAGAATCTGACTCATAGCCTCTAAGAAAAAAATAGGCCGCACCACCGATATGGCGGTCATAGTCGTAATTGGGCAAGCGCAAGGAAAGGTAACGGTGCAAAGCAACCAGATACAGCAGATATTGCACATCATAACGCTTTTCTAATATCGCATCACGCATCGAATCCTGAGTGTAAGCCGTTGCATTATCACCCAACCAATTTGATTTCCAATCAATGACATAATAACGACCTTGATGTTCTATCACTAAATCAATAAACCCTTTCAACATACCATTCAGTTGATTTTGAAGCAGTTTAGGTCGAGAGCTGGCGCCCAGAGTGTTTTCTGTGATCCATTGATCGAGCGTCAGGGTGTTGACATGATCAACAGCAAACCAGAACTCCATCTCAACACTCATCCTTTCTGGTGTTAAATTGGCTAAGATTAGACTCTGATCGGTTTCCTGTCGGGTAAAAGCCCAAGCACAACTGACATAGCGAGTTAGCCAGTTCCATAAACAAGGCTCCCAGTCTTCTAGCTGACGTTGCTGACATTTCG
>SLCQ01000080.1 GCA_007125745.1 Nitrincola sp. | reverse complement strand
CATAGCCGGGTACTGAGGCCTGAACGGCAGAGAAGCCGAGAGTCATGGCCAGGCCGGCAGCGATAGCAATTTTCTTCATCATCATTTCCTTGTGCCAGGTTGGATGTAGGTCTTTTAGTTAATTTTCTCAGCTTAATTTAAGCATACTAAAGCTTAACCCAAGATAAACAGAGTGGCTACTCATCAAAGTATTGAAACCACCTTGTCACTCTTATGGCCAAGTTTTACACAGTTAGTATAGCAGAATTACTATGTGTTAGGGCAATACCTTACGAAAAGGTTTAACAGTAATTTTTTCATATACCCCTGCTTGGGTAAATGGATCTGTATCAGCCCAGGCTTGAGCATCTTGAAGACTGTCAAATTCAGCTATAATTAAACTACCGGAAAAGCCCGCTTCACCAGGGTCTTCCGCATCGATTGCTGGGTGGGGGCCGGCGACAAGCAGTCTACCTTCATTATTTAGTTGCTGAATGCGTTCTAGGTGTGCTGGTCTGGTCTTCAATCTTTGCGATAGTGAGTTGGGCTTATCTTCAGCAATCACTGCGTAAAACATACAAGAATACTCCAAAAATGCCATTTGAGCGTAAAGCTTAATTCAACAGTAAGAGTATTTGTAGCTACTAAGGTTTATAATGTAGTCATCAGAGTCGATAGTGGCTCTATATTAAGAAGTTTAAATTGGGGGTTATTCATTGCGCTATGATTTGCATTTACACAGTACTGCATCAGACGGTGCTCTTTCGCCAGAAGAGCTGATATCCCTGTGTGCTGAGAGAGGTGTGCAGATTGTTGCGTTGACTGATCATGATACCATTGATGGTCTTCATGTTGCCCAGTTGAAAGCGAATGAGTTAGGGCTACATCTCATTACTGGGGCTGAATTTAGTTGTCGTTGGCGTCGTCAAACACTGCATGTGCTTGGATTGGGATTTGACCATCATGCGGATGAAGTTCAATCCTATATGTCTAGGTTGCAAGTTATTCGTCGAGAGCGTTCTGAAAAAATTGCCATCCGATTGATCAAAAAAGGAGTGGATAATTCAATATTAGATCAGGCTAAACAGATTGCAGGTGATACAAATTTATGTCGCCCTCATTTTGCTAAAGCTTTATTAAAAATGGGTTATGTGCGTAGCGTTAAAGAGGCTTTTGATCTTTATTTAGGTCAGGGGAAAGCTGGTGATGTGCAGGCCTGTTGGCCGGACCTTGAAGAGGTTGTTACATTAATTAAAAAAGCAGGTGGCGTTACAGTTTTGGCGCACCCCACAAAATATAAAATGACATTTACACGCTTGCGCCTATTATTTGATGACTTAAAAGCATTAGGCGCAGACGCGGTTGAGATAAGTTATCCTGGGCTTAATCCTGATCAGGGTAGGGAATTATCGCGCTGGGTTAAGCATTATGGTTTTTTAGTATCGGCAGGTAGTGATTTTCATACAGCTACATCACCTTGGACTCTACCGGGTTCTTTTCCAGAAATTAATGTGAATGAGAAGCATGTTTTAAGCCAGTTGTTAACCAATCAATCAACATATGCTTTATAGATTTGATCGGTCATGGAGGTCGAAGTGAGTCAGTTTTTTCAAATTCATCCTGAAAATCCTCAAAAGCGATTAATTTCGCAAGCAGTCGAAATTTTGAGATCAGGGGGGGTGATTGTTTATCCAACCGATTGTGCCTATGCATTAGGTTGTACATTGGAAAATAAAAAAGCGGTCGATCAGATAAAGATGATTCGACGCTTAGATGATAAGCATAACTTTACATTGGTTTGTAAGGATCTATCGGTTATTTCTACTTATGCAAAAGTAGATAATAGTGTCTATCGTTTATTAAAAGCACATACGCCAGGTGCATATACATTTATCTTGAATGCTACAAGTGAAGTTCCGCGCCGCTTATTACACCCTAAACGAAGAACAATTGGTATTCGTGTACCAGCTAATGCAATCGTTACGGATTTATTAGCAGAGTTAGGTGAGCCGATTATGAGTACTTCACTGATATTACCAGGTGAAGAACTTCCTTTAACAGACCCTTATGATATCCGAGATACTTTGCAACATCAGGTTGATTTAGTTATTGATGGTGGATTTTGTGGAATGGAAGCAACAACCGTCGTTAATTTAACGAATGATGTGCCTGAGGTAACTAGAGAGGGTGCAGGAAATAGCTCAGTATTTTAATAATCCGATTCTGCATTATAAGGATTGCAAAACTTTTATATCTGAAGATAATAGTGCAGTCATTAAAATAAAGTGAGAATCTTATTATGTCTGAATTTGCTAAAACGCTCTTGCGTAAAAACTCTCTTAGAAAGCAGTGCCAAGAACTTTCTGTTGCGGATATTGAAAAAGTTTTAACAGATTTGACGGATATTTTAGAAGAGCGTAAAGAGGATGAAGCTCGCCGTATTGCCGAAGAAAGCAAGCGTATTGAAAAAATTGAACAAATTCGTCAAGCCATGAAAGAAGCTGGGTTGGATATTGAAGACTTGGCAGATTTGGCGGATGCTACACCTAAAAAGAAAGTGAAAGCTAAATACTTTATCCTTGATGATCAAGGTCAGCGTCACGAGTGGTCAGGTCGTGGTAGAACACCCGTTGTGTTTGCAGAATATATGCAAGCCCGTGGTATTACCAAAGATCAATTACCCAGTGCCGAGTAATATTTTTAAAATACTAGGATTGCGTCAATGTCAGGTGAAAAGATTCAAAAAGTATTGGCGCGCTCCGGAATTGGCTCACGTCGTGAGATGGAGCGTTGGATCGAAGCAGGCAGGATAACAGTTAATGGTCAAGTGGCCAGTTTAGGAGACAGGGTTGCTGAAAGTGATCAGGTGACTGTCGACGGAAAGCCTGCAAAATTGATTTTCGCATCAGAGTCGCCGAGGCGCGTATTAATCTACAACAAGCCCTTAGATGAGGTCTGTACGCGTCATGACCCTGAAGGTCGCCCGACCGTGTTTGATCGTTTGCCTCCTTTAAAAGAGGGGCGTTGGATTGTCATAGGGCGTTTAGATATTAATACCACTGGCTTATTAATATTTACCACAGATGGTGAACTCGCTAATCGCTTAATGCATCCCTCAGCACAAATTGATCGTGAATATGCAGTCAGGGTGTTGGGAGAAGTGACGGATGATATGCTGGAACGTCTCCAGCAAGGTGTGCTTCTAGATGACGGTATGGCTAGATTTACAGATGTTCGCTTCTTTAATGGTGAAGGAGCGAATAAGTGGTATCACTGTGTGCTTATGGAAGGTCGTAATCGTGAAGTGCGACGTTTATGGGAGTCACAAGGGGTTCAGGTCAATCGTCTAAAGCGTGTGAGGTTTGGCCCTGTATTCTTGCCAAGTGATGTCAAGGTTGGTACTTGGAGAGAGTTAGGGCGTAAAGAGTGTAATATATTGGCGGCTGAGGTTGATCTGCCAGCAGATACTGTGGCCGTTAATAAAACACCTGCGCAACTGGAAGTGGAAGAACGGCGTTTTAGGCGTCAAAAGGTTCGCCAGCATGCAACGGATGGTAAAACTGAAGGTAAAAATGCTAAAAAGCCGCGTGGCCGTTCAGTTGGAAAACGTCATATTCGCTAATTTTACTTAGTGTGACGTGTAGATAGTTTAAAAAGGGTCGCTTTATCTATAGCGGCCCTTTTTTATGCACAGGATGTGCTGTACACCCTGGAGTGCATGGATGCACGGGAAGGGTGTATGGATTCTGAGTTGCGCTCAACGAACATTATCCTTGAGCATCCAGGGACTGTCCTTGCGTATCTTTACTATCCGGCCCCATTAAATATAAGTACAAAGGCATAATCTCTTTGGGTGCTGGAATGGATTCGGGATTTTCTCCTGGGTAAGCAAATGCGCGCATGTTGGTTCGCGTTGCGCCAGGGTTTATCGCATTGACGCGAATGTTAGGCAGGTTTTCCACTTCATCAGCCAAGACTTGCATTAAGCCTTCGGTTGCAAATTTTGAGACGGCGTATGCGCCCCAATAGGCTTTTCCTTTTCGTCCTACGCTGGATGTTGTGAAAATAATGGACGCGTCTTCGGATACCATGATCAACGGCATGAGCGTCTGAGTCAGCAGAAAGGGCGCGTTGACATTCACCTGCATCACCTGATTCCAGATGACAGGATCAAAGTTTTCGATAGGGGTGCGTACACCAATGATGCTGGCATTATGCAGTATGCCATCGAGTCGACCAAACTCTTGATATAGCGTGTTGCTCAGCTCAATATAATCATGCTCAGTTGCAACATCTAAATTCATGGGGACAATGGCCGCTTGAGGGTAACCGGCGGCTTCAATTTGATCATAAACTTGATCAAGCTTCTCTTGAGTTTTACCGAGTAGTACCACGGTCGCTCCATGTGCCGCATATTGAAGTGCCGCCTCTCGACCAATGCCATCTCCCGCACCGGTGACCAAAATAATACGGTCTTTCAGTAAATCCGCTGGCGCTTGATAAGAAAACATACTGTTATTGCTCCTGTGAACCCTTTAATAATCAAGTGTAGGGTTGAGAAAAAGATTTTAAAAGAGGAAAAAGGTCGGTTGGTTGATTAATCACATAGTCACTACCCCATTCAGAGGGGTCGTCACCTGGTTGCAAGTAACCAAAGGTAACGGCAAGTGTTGACATACCTGCCGCAGAGCCTGCTTGAATGTCGCGCTGGTGGTCGCCAACATAGAGAACATGTTGAGGGTTGGCGATGAGTTTTTGGCAGGCCAGCAGAAGTCCTTCTGGGTCAGGTTTACTCTTTTGTACATCATCAGGGCAGATGATCACAGCGCAACGTTGATCAAGCTGTAGTTGCTTCATTAATGGGTAGGTAAACCTTGCTGGTTTGTTGGTTACCACCCCCCATGGAATGGATGTTTCTTCTAGCCATCTAAGAAGTATCTCAAACCCATCAAATAAACGGCTCTCCTGCGCGGGGTTGTATTCATAACGATTCAGCATTTCAGTTAGGAGGCGATCAAAATCTGCGTGGTCTTCGGTGATGTTGAATGCGGTTTGTATGACCGCCTTGCCACCATTCGATACGCTGAGTCGCAGTGTTTCATAATCGATGGCTGGATAGCCCTCTTCTTGAAGTAATTCGTTGCAAATACGTTGAAAGTCTGGCGCGGTATCAACTAAAGATCCATCTAAGTCAAAAAGCACAGCTTCAAGGGTTTTCATGCAGACTCCGGCTTGCGCGTTGCCAGCATATAATTAACGTCAACATCATGCGCATCTAAACGATAGGTTTGTGTTAAAGGGTTATATGTCAGCCCTGTCATCTCCGTTAAGGTTAAACCGCTCTCCCTTACCCAACTTGCCAGCTCAGCTGGTTTCACAAATTTGTTAAAGTCATGAGTACCTTGGGGTACCAGTTTTAAAATGCGCTCAGCACCTAAGATGGCAAAAAGATAGCTTTTAGGGTTGCGATTGAGTGTGGATAGAAAAACATATCCGCCCGGCTTTACGAGTTGGGCGCAGGCGCGAATAACAGAGCTAGGGTCTGGGACGTGCTCAATCATCTCCATACACGTCACTACATCGAAAGTGGCGCCATGTTGCTCGGCAAACTCTTCAGCAGTGATGCGTTGGTAATTCACCTTAACGCCGCTTTCTAGGCCATGAAGCTTCGCCACTTTGAGCGGTGCCTCACCCATATCAATCCCCGTGACATCTGCCCCGCGAACGGCCATCGCTTCCGATAAGATACCGCCTCCGCAACCGATATCCACAACCTTCTTTCCAGCCAGTTGAGCAATGCGGTCAATAAAGCCAACACGCAAAGGGTTGATATCATGTAAAGGCTTAAATTCACTGTTTCGATCCCACCAGCGACTGGCGAGTTCTTCGAATTTTGCGATCTCAGCTGGGTCCAGATTTAGCGTGTTAGGCTTGCTCATGGTCAATAAAGTTCCAAATTAATCAATTCGAGTGAATTCTAACACTCATAGCAGAGGTGAGTCAGCGTGTGTTTATGGTACAATCGTCGGCTAACTAACTGCCGTATTGTCGGCGCGTAAGAATACCGAATCAAGGAACGCTGAGCGAATGGGTGATCTAGCTAAAGAAGTCCTGCCAGTTAACATCGAAGATGAGCTTAAACAGTCTTATCTCGATTATGCAATGAGTGTCATTGTTGGGCGTGCATTACCAGATGTCCGGGATGGTTTAAAGCCAGTCCATCGTCGAGTGCTTTTTGCCATGCACGAGTTGAGCAATGACTGGAATAAACCGTATAAAAAGTCTGCTCGTGTTGTGGGTGATGTCATAGGTAAATACCACCCTCATGGCGATAGTGCAGTGTACGATACTATCGTACGTATGGCGCAGGACTTCTCGATGCGTGCCCCTTTGGTCGATGGCCAGGGTAACTTCGGCTCGGTAGATGGTGACAGCGCCGCGGCGATGCGTTATACCGAAATTCGGATGGCTAAAATAGCACATGAGCTATTAGCTGACCTGGATAAAGAAACGGTCGATTTTGTTGATAACTATGATGGGACAGAAAAAATACCCGCGGTGTTACCAACGCGAGTACCCAATCTTTTAGTCAACGGCTCTTCGGGTATTGCTGTGGGTATGGCAACCAATATACCACCGCACAACCTTGGTGAAGTGGTCAAAGGCTGTTTGGCCCTGATCGATAATCCTGACTTGACTGTTGATGAGTTGATGGAATTCATTCCCGGCCCTGACTTTCCAACTGGTGGCATTATTAATGGCAGAGCGGGTATTCTGCAGGCATACCGCACAGGTCGAGGACGAATCTATGTTCGTGCCCGTCACCATATAGAAGAAAATCCCCGTAATGGCCGTCCAATGTTGGTCATTACCGAAATCCCTTATCAGCTTAACAAAGCGCGAACGATTGAAAAAATTGCTGAGCTGGTTAAAGAGAAGAAAATTGAAGGTATCAGCGAATTGCGTGACGAGTCTGATAAAGATGGCATGCGCATCGCAATCGAACTTCGTCGTGGTGAAGTGCCTGAAGTGATCATTAATAACCTGTTTAACCAGACACAGCTACAAAGCGTGTTCGGTATTAATATGGTTGCCTTGGTCAATGGTCAGCCTCGTATTATTGATCTAAAAACGATGTTGGAGTGCTTTATTCTGCATCGTCGTGAAGTGGTCACCCGTCGAACCGTTTATGAGCTTCGTAAAGCACGTGAACGTGGTCACGTATTAGAAGGTCTTGCGATCGCTCTGGCCAATATTGATCCGGTGATTCAGTTAATCAAAGACTCACCCACACCCGCTGAAGCCAAAGAGCGTCTAGTATCGACGCCATGGCAACCCGGTGATGTTGTCGATATGTTAGAGCGTGCTGGAGAAGATGCATGTCGTCCTGAAGACCTAGAGCCACAGTATGGTCTCAGAGAAGGTCAATACTACCTGTCTCCGGTTCAGGCGCAGGCGATTCTCGAGTTGCGCCTGCACCGTTTAACCGGACTGGAACATGAAAAACTGATCGCTGAGTATCGCAATCTGGTTGAAAAAATTGCTGAACTTCTGCTGATTCTATCGTCGCGTGAGCGTTTGATGGAGGTGATTCGTGAAGAGCTTGAAGCGATTGTGGCAGAGTATGCTGATGCTCGTCGCACTGAAATTATGGCCTCTCAGCAGGACCTGACCGTTGCAGACTTAATCACGGAAGAAGATATGGTATTGACCATATCGCACAGTGGTTATGCGAAAACGCAACCGCTGGATGCATATCAAGCTCAACGTCGTGGTGGTAAAGGAAAGTCAGCGACGGCCATGAAGGATGAAGATTTTATCGAGCATCTGCTGATCGCCAATACACATGATACAGTTCTGTGTTTCTCGAGTCGCGGTAAGGTTTACTGGCTAAAAGTTTATGAAATACCACCCGCCAGCCGAGCTTCTAGAGGACGTCCACTGGTAAATATTCTTCCACTAGAAGAAGGCGAGCGCATTTATACCATCCTGCCAGTGAAAGAGTTTGATGAAGACCGCTTTATCTTCATGGCAACCGCAAAAGGCACAGTGAAAAAGACTCCTTTGATCAGCTTTGCACGTCCAAGAAGTACGGGGCTTATTGCGCTGGATATAGTTGAAGGTGACAGCTTAGTGGGTGCGGCTATCACCAACGGTAATGATGATGTCATGCTGGTCACCAGTGCTGGTAAAGCCGTCAGGTTTAATGAGCAGGATGTTCGTCCGATGGGGAGAACAGCACGAGGTGTCCGTGGTGTCAAAATGCCTGAAGATGCGAGTGTCATCTCGCTGATGATTCCGCAACCGGGTAATAAAGTCTTGACTGCATCAGAAAAAGGCTATGGTAAACAAACAGCTGTCGAAGATTTTCCGTTGCGAGGTCGCGGTGGTCAGGGTGTTATCGCTATGCAGTGTACAGAAAGAAACGGCGCTTTAGCCGGTGCTGTTCAGGTGTGCAGTGGTGATGGTGTCATGTTAATCAGTAATCGTGGGACCTTGGTTCGTACGCGTACAGAAGAAATTTCGGTGCTGGGAAGAAATACCCAGGGTGTCATGCTGATACGTTTAAGCGATGATGAAAAACTGGTTGGCCTTGCGCGCATCGAAGAGCCAGAAGATGATGATCTTGATGCGGAATTGGATGCGGATTCAGGATCCGATACTCAGAATTCGGACGCTTAACCTTGATGCACACACCCTTGAGTTGTGTGCTCTGTATATTGAGTAGCAAAATGACACGACATTTCAACTTTAGCGCGGGACCGGCAGCACTTCCAAACGATGTATTGCTTGAAGCTCAAGAAAATTTGTGTGATTGGCAAGGTAAAGGCTTGTCAATTATGGAGATGAGTCATCGAAGTGATGAATTTGTGTCGGTGGCTGAACAGGCGGAACAAGATCTTCGTGATCTTATGTCGATACCTGAAAGTTATCGCGTATTGTTTTTACAAGGTGGGGCAACCAGCCAGTTTGCAATGCTCCCTATGAACCTGCTTCGAGGGCATCAATCGGCTGATTACATCAATACCGGTATCTGGTCAAAAAAAGCCATTGCAGAAGCTAAACGCTATTGCCAGGTAAATATTGCTGCTTCTACTGAAGCAGAGCAGTTTTCCAGAGTGCCTGATATGTCTGAGATTCATCTCAGTAAAGATGCCGCGTATGTGCATTACACCAGTAATGAAACCATTGGTGGGGTAGAGTTTAACTATGTGCCCCAGGTGGAGAAACCGCTTGTTGTAGACATGTCTTCCAATATTTTGTCCAAGCCAATGGATGTAACTAAGTTTGGCTTAATTTATGCTGGAGCTCAAAAAAATATAGGTCCGGCAGGCTTAACCGTTGTGATTGTGAAAGATGAGCTACTCGGTCAAACCTTGGCTGGAACTCCTAGCATGTACGATTATCAAGTACAGGCTCAAGGTGGCTCCATGCATAACACGCCACCCACCTTCGCTTGGTATCTAGCAGGTCTGGTGTTTAAGTGGTTAAAACGTCAAGGTGGCCTGGAAGCGATGGTTGAGGTGAACCAGCGTAAAGCTTCTAAACTCTACGCGGCTATTGATAACAGTGATTTCTTCTCGAATCCGATTCGTCCCTCAAGTCGTTCGAGCATGAACGTACCCTTTACTCTGGCAGATGACCGTTTGGATAAAACCTTTTTAGCTGAAGCTGATGCAATGGGTTTATTAAACTTGCAAGGTCATCGATCGGTGGGAGGGATGAGGGCCAGTATTTACAATGCAGTACCAGAAGCGGCAGTGGATGCTTTAATTGATTTTATGGCCCATTTTGAGAAACGCTATGGCTAACTCTTTAGAACCCAATCATGATCAAGCTGAAGCAGCTTTGCTCGCACTTCGCAATCAGATCGACACCATTGATCAGCAAGTGCAGTTATTGATCAATGAGCGTGCGCGTTGCGCCCAGCAAGTTGCTGAGGTAAAGCAGCAGTTTAGTCAGCAAAGACAGGCGGTATTTTACCGGCCTGAGCGTGAGGCGCAGGTGCTTCGCCGCGTTATGGAACGAAACCAAGGGCCTTTATCTGGCCCTGATATGGCCAGAATATTCCGTGAAATTATGTCTGTCTGTTTGGCGCTCGAACAACCGATGCAGGTTGCTTATCCGGGACCGGAAGGGAGCTATACAGAGCAGGCTGTTCGAAAACATTTTGGCTTCTCTGTTAAAGGTGTTGCGATGAGCGACCTAGAGCAGTCATTTAAGGCAGTTGAAGACGGACGTTGTCACTATGCGGTGACGCCAATCGAATCAAGCCAAGAAGGCTTAGTGAGTCATACACTTGACCTCCTTCGACGCCATGATCTGTGTATATGTGGTGAAGTTGAATTAGAGTTAGACCCCTCAGATGAAAAAACGCTGATAGCCGATACTCGTTATTTGGTACTGGGCAAGCAATATGTGGCTCCCAGTGGCCAAGATAAAACCTCCATATTGTTAATGCTTCAGGATCAGCCAGGTGTTTTACATGATGTGCTGGGGGTCTTTAGACAACGCGGGATCAGTTTAACTCGTCTTGAAAGTCGAACATGTCAGCATAATAATCAAGCATTTTCATTATTCTATATAGACTTCCAAGGGCATCAAGAAGACCCGTTAATTCAGGAAGTGTTAGCTGAGCTACCCAAAGAGGATGGTTCTCTGAAAGTGCTTGGATCCTACCCCAGAGCTGTACTCTAATAGGAATGAATGCATGAGCTGTGATTACGTGCAGTTAGCCAACCCCGGTGTGCAAACCTTACAGCCATACCAGGCCGGGAAACCCACCGATGAGCTAGGACGAGAGCTAGGTCTCACAGAGATAGTTAAGCTTGCCAGTAACGAAAACCCCTTGGGCCCTTCCCCTGACGTGTTGCAGGCAATACAGCAAGCCACTGCAGAGCTGACACGCTATCCTGATAGCAATGGGTATCATCTTAAAACGGCGCTTTCTAAGCGCTTTTTAATCGATCCTGAGCAGATAACACTGGGTAATGGATCTAACGATCTATTGGAACTGGTAGCGAGAACCTTCTTAAGGGAGGGTGTAGAGTCCATTTACTCTCAATACGGCTTTATCGTCTATCCCTTGGTTACCAAGGCAACGGGTGCCAGAGGGATTGAAATTCAGGCAGACCGCTATGCACATGATCTGGATGCAATAGCTGAGGCGGTTACTGACAAAACCCGCGTTATTTTTCTGGCTAACCCCAATAATCCCACCGGCACATATTTTTTAACCGACGCTTTCTCTGCATTTATGCAGAAAATTCCCTCTTCAGTCATTGTTGTGTTGGATGAAGCCTACAGCGAATATGCCACGCATTTGAATCTTCCTAATGGTCTAGACTGGGTGAATCACTATACCAATTTGGTGGTGACACGAACCTTTTCAAAAGCCTATGGGCTTGCCTCTTTAAGAGTCGGATTTGCAGTAGCTAATAAGGAGATTACTGATCTGTTAAACCGTGTCCGCCAGCCTTTTAATGTCAGTGGCTTAGCGCAAGTAGCCGCCGTTGCTACATTGGGTGATCAAGAGTATTTATCACGAACAATAGACGCTAACACTTATGGCTATCAACAATTGGCCAATGGTTTTGATGAGTTGAACATCGACTATATAGAGTCTGCGGCTAACTTTTTGACCATCAACCTACAGCAGGATGCATTGCCTATTTATCAACAGCTGTTAAAAATGGGTGTTATTGTAAGGCCTTTGGGCGTCTATGGAATGCCTAATCATTTACGTGTCAGCATTGGCACTGATCTTGAAAATAAACACTTGCTAATGGCTCTAAAAAAGGTGCGCGTGTGATCGAGAAGCTAGATCGTGTATTGGTGATAGGTCTAGGCCTGATAGGTGGCTCTTTTGCCAGTGGTATCAAACGACAAAAACTGGCCAATCATGTAGTGGGTTTTGACTTAAATATCCAAGAGTGCAAGCTAGGTATTGAGTTAGGTGTGATTGATGAGTATAGCAATGATCTATTGCAAGCTGCCTCCGAAGCCGATTTGATTATGTTAGCCGTGCCGGTGAAAGCGACAGAAGCGATACTTTCTGATTTGGTATCCGTTATTAAGCCCACAGCAATTATCACAGATGTGGGTAGCACCAAGATGAATATCATTGAAGCCGCTCGTCATGTGTTTGGTGAAATTCCGCATCATTTTGTTCCGGGTCATCCAATTGCTGGCGCCGAAAAAAGTGGTGTTACTGCTGCAAAAAGTGACCTGTTTGAGCGTCATAAAGTTATCCTTACACCGCTAACTAATACATCAGAACTTGCAGTTAAAACAGTGGCTTTTCTTTGGGAGTCCTTAGGTGCGGATGTATTGGAAATGACTCCCGAGCGGCATGATGAAGTCTTGGCAGCCACCAGTCACTTACCTCACATACTGGCCTTTTCATTAGTGGATACCTTAGCGCACGAAGCACAAAATAAAGAAATTTTTCGTTATGCAGCAGGTGGCTTTCGCGACTTTACGCGAATCGCAGCCAGTGATCCTGTTATGTGGCATGATATCTGCCATGCCAATAAAGAAGCTATTCTTGACCAATTAGATCAATTTACCGAGGGGCTGACTAAGCTCAGGCAAGCGATTGATCAAGGCGATAGCCAAACACTGCTCGGTATTTTCACCAGAGCCCGAGTGGCACGAGAGTATTTTAGTACGCTATTAACGGGAACCGCATATGAATTAACACCCGTTAACCAAAAGGAAGCTAAACCATTACAAAAAAAGGAGGCAGACTGATGCCTAATAAAGAGCTAGTTCCAGTGATTACTGTTGATGGCCCTAGTGGTTCCGGAAAAGGAACCATCTGTCAGCGGTTAGCGCAACAGATGGAGTGGCACTTTCTAGATAGTGGTGCGCTATATCGACTCACGGCACTTGCCGCCCATCACCACGGTATTTCAACTGAAGATGAAGAGTCCATTAAAGTGGTTGCAGCACATTTGGACGTACAATTTTTGACAGATCAGTCTGCAGGTATAAAAATAGTACTTGAAGGTGAAGAAGTTACGGACTCAATACGTGCTGAAAAAATTGGCCTAGACGCCTCTACCGTTGCAGCAATACCTGCCGTCAGAGAAGCGTTACTGCAACGACAAAGAGATTTTGCCGTTGAACCAGGCTTAATTGCGGATGGCCGTGATATGGGAACGGTCGTCTTTCCAGAAGCTTGTTTAAAGGTTTTCTTAGATGCGAGTGCTGAAGAGCGTGCAAGTCGACGATATAAGCAGTTGATTAGCAAAGGAGTGAGTGCTAGCCTTGAAGATATCCTTTTGGATATTAAAGCGCGAGATGAGCGAGATATGAATCGCACCGTCTCGCCACTTAAACCGGCGCCTGATGCGGTGATTCTGGACACCACCAAAATGTCAATTGAGGAGGTGCTAGAGGTGGTGCTGGATGAAGCAAAACATAAAGGCCTACGTTAGGTGGCTTGACACTGAGGGTGCGGGTAATGAGTGAGAGTTTCGCTGAGCTATTTGAAGAAAGTTTGCAAGAACTTGAAATGGCACCAGGTTCCATTGTGATTGGAACCGTTGTTGCTATTGAGAGTGATTTCGTCATAGTTAACGCTGGACTGAAATCAGAAGGTGTTATTCCCGTTGAACAGTTCAAAGATGAAAAAGGATCTTTGGCCGTTGCCGTGGGTGATGAAGTTAAAGTGGCTTTAGAGGCCTTAGAAGACGGTTTTGGAACCACCTTACTTTCTCGAGACAAAGCGAAGCGTGCTGAGGCTTGGGCAGTGCTTGAACAGGCATATGAAGCAAGCGAAACCGTTACAGGTTACATTACCGGCAAAGTTCGAGGTGGCTTGACGGTTGATGTTAATGGTATCAGTGCCTTTTTACCTGGCTCTTTAGTGGATGTAAGACCGATTCGTGATACGGCCTATCTCGAAGGTCAAGAGTTAGAGTTTAAGTTAGTTAAATTAGATGCACGTACCAATAACATTGTGGTTTCACGTCGCGCAGTGTTAGAAGAAGCCTACACCGAAGAGCGTGAAAAGTTGCTCGAAACTATGGAAGAAGGCTTGGTCATCAAAGGTGTGGTGAAAAATCTTACAGACTACGGTGCTTTTATTGAGTTGGGCGGAATCGATGGCTTGTTGCACATCACCGATATGGCATGGAAACGTGTCAAACACCCCAGCGAGCTTCTCTCTATCGGTCAAGATATCGATGTTAAAGTACTTAAGTTTGATAAAGAAAAAAGTCGTGTTTCCTTGGGGCTTAAGCAACTTCAAGCCGACCCATGGAATCAGTTAACCAGTCAAAATCATGTTGGTGATAAAGTTCGTGCCAGAGTCACTAATTTAACTGACTACGGCTGTTTCGCTGAAATAGGCGATGGTGTTGAAGGTCTGGTTCATGTTTCTGAAATGGACTGGACTAACCGTAATATTCACCCTTCCAAAGTAGTGCAAGTAGGCGATGAAATTGATGTCATGATCTTGGACATAGATCAGCAACGTCGACGTATCTCACTGGGGATGAAACAGTGTCGCGAAAATCCTTGGGAAGCCTTTGCTAAAAATAGCAATAAAGGAGATCGTGTCTCTGGAGTCATTAAATCGATTACTGATTTTGGTATCTTTATCGGCCTTGATGGTGGTATAGATGGTTTAGTGCACCTATCTGATCTTTCTTGGGATGAACCAGGTGAAGAAGCAGTTAAAACCTATACCAAGGGCCAAGAAGTCGAAGCCGTGGTATTATCAGTTGATCCTGAACGTGAAAGAATAGCCTTGGGAATCAAGCAGGTTGATGCAGATCCTTTTGCAGGTTTTGCAGAAAATCATCCAAAAGGTGCTAAAGTTACTGGTAAGGTGATTAGTAGTGATGATAAGCAAGTCACCGTAGAACTCGCTGAAGGTGTAGAAGGTAACCTTAAAGTTTCTGAAGTTTCGCGTGAGCGCATTGATAACTTGGCATCGCTCTACCCAGTTGGCTCCGAGTTGGAGGCTGTCATCATCAGCCTGGATCGACGTAACAGAACGGTAAACCTTTCAGTCAAACAACTGACTGAGCAAGTTGAAAAAGAAGCCATCAAGGCAGTTAAAGAGCAAGCACCTGTTGAAACGGCTGGGCCAACAACAATTGGTGACTTGATTAAGGCACAGATGGAAAAAGACGGTCGATAACAGTATCTTGATAACTGTTATTTTAAGAGCGTTAAGCCTTTAACGATTTTAGTGGAGGAAACCATGACGAAATCAGAGCTTATTGAACGCCTGATTGAGCAACACCCGCAACTTTCTGTCAAGGATGTTGAGCTTGCCGTAAAAACCATGCTTGATCATATGACAGAGTCACTGGCGAATGGTAATCGTATAGAAATTCGCGGGTTTGGAAGCTTTTCATTGCATTACCGGGCTCCGCGCATCGGTCGTAACCCCAAAACAGGGGAGTCCGTCTCATTAGATGCCAAATATGTGCCGCACTTCAAGCCAGGTAAAGAGATGCGCGACCAAGTTAATAATGGCTTAAATGCTGGCTGATTTAGGTCAGTAAACTGGAGGATAAACGGTGCGTTTTTTAAAGCGTTTAATTATTGTATTGCTGATGTTATGTGTTTTGTTACTTGGCATCATGTTCACTATTCACAACATGACACCTGTGACAATTGATCTGATTTTCTTTACTTTGCCAGAAGCAAGTTTGTCACTGTGGATTTTAGGTGCCTTTGCACTAGGTGGTTTTGTTGGAGTGGTCTTAAGCTCAGTCATGCTGATGTCATTAAAAACTCGTCTTTATTACTTGAATAAGAAAATCGCTTCAACCCGTGAAGAGTTGAACAAACTGCGTACAACAGGACTGAAAGAAACTGCTTGATATGCTGGAATCCGCCCTAGCGCTACTACTAATCGCCATAGCAATTGCGGTTGGTTGGCTGTTAGGGCGGTTTCAAGAACGCAAATCCTCTAGACAACATAACCCGCCAAACCGTGACTACTACCACGGTTTAGGCTCGCTTATTGATAATAAAGCAGACGATGCAGTTGAAAGCTTTATCAAGGCACTCGAAGTCAACACTGATACCATTCCGGCTTATCTGGCTTTAGCTGACCTTTTTAGAAAAAAGGGTGAATATGATCGCGCTATAGAGATGCATCAAACTCTTTTGGCCAGAACCGACTTGTTGCGTGATGACTTTCTTCGTATCCAGCTTTCCTTGGCGAAAGACTACATTGCGGTGGGTCTTTTAGAGCGTGCTGAAGCGCTTTTACAATCTATCATTACCGATAATCCTCGTGACCATCAGCGCCATATTGCCCGCCGACAACTTGCAAAGCTTTATGAAAATCAACAGGACTGGGATCAAGCGTTGAAAACGGCTTTGACGTTACCCGATTCAAAGCGCACAGAAATAGCGCATGAGATGGCGCAATATGCTTGCGAGTTAGCTTTGCAAGCGGAAGATGCGGCAGTAGAAGGCTTATTAAAACAAGCTTTACGCCTAGATCCTACCTGCGTAAGAGCAAGCTTAATGTGGGCAGAGCATCGTATGAGCAAATATGCTTGGAGAGGGGCCGTCAAGCATTTAAAGGAAGTGATGAGTCAAGATATGAAACGGGTGCCTGAAACACTGCCGCTCCTGGGTCAATGCTTCTCGGAGCTAGGTAATCCTGATGCGTATGCCGATTATCTGGAACGTTGTGCCAATCTGTGTCCGTCTACGTCAGTCTTTATGGAGAAGGCCAGATTAATTGAATGGGAATCAGGTACCACCTTAGCCGCAGACTACATGGTGGATGCTTTGAGAAAGCATCCTTCCTTAAAAGGGTTTGATTATTTGGTGGCACTGAAGTTACAAGAAAGCGCTCCTGATGAGCGTGACCGACTGAAGATTTTAAAAGAGCTGACCGGTCAATTAATTCAAAGTAAGCCTAAATATCAGTGCCAGCAGTGTGGCTATTCTAGTCAGCAGCTGTATTGGCAATGCCCTTCATGTAAAACTTGGAATAGCACTCACTTGATACAAGGCCTGGAAGGTGAGTAGTACAGGAAATATTATGTCAGATACTAAAAGTCCCATTATTGTTGCGCTTGACTACCCGGATTCGGTTGCTGCTTTACAAATGGCATCATTACTAGATCCGCAAGACTGCCGAGTTAAGGTAGGTAAAGAGTTATTCACGCGTGCCGGGCCTAGCATCGTGGAGGCGTTACAAGCACAAGGATTTGATGTGTTTTTGGATCTCAAATTTCATGATATACCGAATACGACCGCCATGGCGGTTAAAGCGGCTGCTGAGCTTGGGGTCTGGATGGTGAATGTTCATGCCTCAGGTGGGCGACGAATGATGGAGGCCGCCGCTAACACCTTGGCACAAATGAACAGTCAAACCCTATTGATCGCTGTGACCGTGCTAACAAGTATGGAAAAGTCAGACTTGTTGGAACTAGGTATCGACCTAGATCCGCTGTTACATGTAGAGCGTTTGGCTCATTTAACTGCGCAATCCGGGTTGCAAGGTGTTGTTTGTTCAGCTCAGGAGGCATCACTACTAAGGCAGAGTTTGCCCGATGACTTTGCATTAGTGACGCCGGGTATTCGTCCACTTGACTCAGATTCAGGTGATCAGAAACGGATCATGACGCCTGTCGCAGCGTTAGAGCAGGGTAGTAGTTTTTTGGTGATAGGGCGTCCTATAACCCGTGCTGATGATCCAGCTCAACGTTGCCGGACAATACTGAATGAAATAAGAACAGCGGGCTATTAGTTTTTTGATATGGGTCAATAAAAGTGTGAATTGAGACTATAGACTCTAGCTTTTATCAATCAAGCCGCTATTATTTTGATGCTGGCTAGGAAGCCAGCTTATTAATAACAAGGAGGTATTTCATGAAATGCTCGTTTTTGAGTGCATTAGCACTGATCTTTGCTCTTACCTTTACTGCTCACCTTCAGGCATCTGAGCCTATCGATATTAATTCGGCAACAGCAGCTGAGATTGCGGCCGCGATGTCAGGTGTTGGGCCTGCTAAGGCTCAAGCTATTGTGGACTATAGAACTGAAAAAGGCAGATTTGTCAGTGTCGAAGAGCTGACTCAGGTGCCTGGTATTGGTCCTGCGACATTGGAGCGTAATCGCGAAGTCGTTCAGTTGCGAGATGTCACTGAATAAGCTAACACCGACTCTGACAATCGGCCTTAAGGTTGATTGTCAGAGTGTAAATGCCAAGACTAATGGTATAAATACTAAACTACCCACATTGCCGATCAAAACAATGGCGGCTACAAGATGAGGTTCCTGGTTATACCGCTCTGATACCATATAGTTGAGTACTGCGGGCGGTAAAGCAGCGAAGAGTAGAAGGTATGCCAAGTGCTGTGGTTCAAGCTGGAAAAAAGGCTGTATGGATAATGCGATAGCTAAACCGACCACAGGCGCTAAAACAGCTCCCCAAACACCGATCTTCCAGTGAGTAAAATCAATGCTTGTCATTCTGACACCCAGTGCGAAAAGCATGAGTGGAATAGCAATTTGGCCCAGCATGTCGACAAACGTACGCAAGGGTAAAGGCAATACCCAGTCAGTATAACTCCATGTAACCCCCGCGATGGTGGCTATAATCATAGGCATTTTTAGCAGTTGTAGCAGTTTTGTGCGGTTGTCCAAAATATATAAGCCAAGGGTAAAGTGAAGTAAGTTCTCCACAAGAAATAAGACCACTGCAGCAGGTAATGCCGCTTCGCCAAATGCCAATACAATAAGTGGTATACCCAAGTTACCACTGTTGGAAAACATCATCGGTGGAATAAAGGTTTTAGGCTGTACGCCTATAAAGCGACACAGTGGCCAGATTAAGATGCCAGAGACAAGAATGACGACGATCGCCGCCATTGCTAAAGGGTAGTAGTTGGGTAGGTCGAAGTTTTCAGCTGACATAACAGAAAAGATCAGCGCAGGCGTGAAAATATCGATATTCACCTTGTTCGCAACTGACATGTCCGTTGGACGTTTACGTGCGTATGCAAAGCCAATTAATACAATGGCAAGTAGAGGAAAGATGGTTTGAAAAATACGCTCAACCACCATCCATGAAGTTACTTCCATAAAAACCTAAACCTAAATGCTATCAAATCACTGACTATACGATTAAGTCACTGCTATGTCAGTCTGTTTATGGTTAAATTATTGTGATGAGAGCAATAAACCAATTTGATTGCTTGTGTTATACAGAGAGTGCAATGGCAGGTCACATGGGTTATCAAAACGTCAAGCATCCCAAAGTATCGGATGCAGTTATGAATCAAATAGAAGAGATGATACTGGATGGGACGTTTAGTCCAGGAGGGCGACTGCCTCCAGAAAGGGAGTTAGCCTCTCGATTTGGTGTGTCGCGTCCATCATTGCGTGAAGCGGTCCAGAAACTGATCGCTAGAGGTTTGTTGACCAGTCGCCAAGGTGGAGGTACCTATGTTGTTGAAACGTTAGGGTCATCACTCTCTGATCCTTTAATAACCTTGTTCGAAACGCACCCAGAAGCACAGTATGATCTGTTGGAGTTTCGTTATGCGCTAGAGGGGGTCTCTGCCTATTACGCTGCTCTACGTGGTACGGATGCCGATAAGGAAAAAATTCGTCAGTGTTATGAAGAGTTACAGCGTTGCCATGATTTGCGTATGTTTGAAGAGGAAGTGAAAGCTGATGTTGCCTTTCATTTATCGATTGCGTCAGCAACGCATAACACAGTCTTATTGCACATGATGCGAGCTTTGTTCAGTCTACTCAGTCATCATATTGGCGATAATTTATCTAAAATCTACCCAAAACCTGAATATCGTCGTTCTATTCATGAGCAGCATGGACTTCTGCTAAGCGCGATCGAGGCGAGTAATCCTGATCTTGCTAAACAAGCTGTACAGGATCATCTGACATTTGTTGAGGACGCTTTACAGGAGCAAGGTAAGGAAAATAACAGAATTGCACGCTCCTTACGGCGCTCAACCATCTCTTTAAATGATAAAACAATAAGTTAAGCTGTTTTATTTTTTGTATTTTTATTACAAAATGAAATTGGTGCACTGCAATACATTGTCATATCTATTGTCTCATGGACTTTTTCCGTCAAAAAAGGTAGTATTACTACAAAATAATCTGTGCGGTGCAGCATGCAAAATTTGCTGTATACGTCTAGTCTTTCAAAACTACAGTCATCTGCTGTTTGGAGATAATAAAAGTGCACGATATAAAAGAAGATGTGGATCCGATAGAAACTCAAGAGTGGCTAGATGCACTTGAGT
>SLCQ01000150.1 GCA_007125745.1 Nitrincola sp. | reverse complement strand
CGGGCACTTGGTCTAAGTTAAGGAAGATGATAATCAGTGCCATGATAATATAACCCAGTGCCATGAATGGAACCACGACCTGTGTAAAATGGGCGATACGTTTAACACCACCAAAGATGATAAAGGCTAGAACAATTAGAATAATGGCTAAAGCGATCAGCTTGGTACTGCCAACCTCGCCAAAGCTACTGGAGACCATTTGGCCTTCACCAAATACTTGTGTTACGGCATTACCTACCGCATTTGCTTGAATGCCGGGTAGAAATATTCCGCAAGCAACAATAGCGGAAATGGCAAATAAAATACCTAGCCACTTCCAGCCTAAGCAGCGCTCAAAATAATATGCAGGGCCGCCTCGGTATTGTCCATTGTCATTAATTTTGTAGATCTGACCGAGGGTAGATTCAGCATAGGCTGTACTGGCCCCTAAAAAGGCAACGACCCACATCCAGAAGATAGCGCCGGGTCCACCAAAGCCAATCGCTGCCGCGACGCCAGCAATATTACCGACACCTACACGGCCAGAAAGTGAGATAGCTAATGCTTGAAAAGAAGAGATCCCTTTGTCAGATTCGTTGCCCTGAAAAAGTAACCGCCACATCTCTTTAAAGTGACGAACTTGAGCAAAACGCGTCAGCACAGAGTAGAACAGACCTGCCGCCAGGCAGAGAAAAATTAGAGCATTGCTCCAGATAAAGCCGTTAATCGTATTAACTAATGCTTCCATTGATCTTTATCCTATTGATTATTGTTGTTGGTTGAGTGAGGGATAAGGCTCCCTGACAGAACTGAAATATTTTGAGGTAATATTCATTGCATTTCTATAAATATTGCAGTGGTATTTTCTTTTTTATTTTTAATTTATAGGCTATTTACCTAAAAAGAATAAAATAGCACAAATTAAGTCTGAGAATGCTTATATATTATTGATTTGCAGTGGTTTTTTGGTTTTTTGGTTTTTTGGTTTTAGTGCTTATTGTGGTGTGAGGAAGTGAATAGTTAATGAGAGGTATCGGGCGATGAGGGGATAAGGGCCTTCAGTTAAGCACTAAAGGCCCCTTTATTTTGCGGATAACTTAAATAGCAGCTAATCCTGCTTTGGCAATAAGTGCATCTTGATCAGGTTTCAGTCCTGATACACCTACAGCGGCAACATGGTGCCCTTCATGAATGAAAGGTACACCACCTTCCATGGTAGCGGTGATCTGAGGAACCGATAGGAAAGCATTGCGTCCATTGTTGATCATATCTTCATAGATTTTAGTTTCACGACGTCCTAGGGCGGCACTGCGTGCTTTTTCTATGGCAATATAGGCGCTCACGGCAGAGCAGTCTTCCATACGTTGCATTGCAAGCAGGTGTCCACCATCATCGACTACAGCCACTGCGACTGACCAATTGTGCTGTTTTGCTTCAGCAATCGCTACTTCGACGATTTGGTTGGCTTCTGAGAGCGTAAGGGCCGGTTTAGTATACATTCAGTATCTCCGTCTGTTGTTGTTTTAGGATGCAATAGCATCCTCTAAAATTTCTATCCAGTGCCTTACTGGAGTGCGTCCCGCGCCATTTAAATGGGTTTGGCAACCGATATTAGCTGTTGCAATAACCTGGGGTCTGCCGCTTTCAAGTGCATCCAGTTTATTATCTCTAAGCTGTGTGGATAGTTCTGGCTGTGTGACCGAATAGGTACCAGCCGAGCCACAGCATAGATGTGAATTGGGTACCGAAGTTAAGGTAAAGCCAATTTTTGTAAGTATCGATTCAACCTTGCCATTAAGCTTGAGCGCATGCTGTAGTGTGCAGGGGCAGTGAAATGCTAGCGTTTTGTTGGCGTTGATCTGTAGGCTGGACAGGTCTTCTTGTGCCAAGATTTCCACTAAGTCTTTGCTAAGGCTCGCGATCTTTCTCGCTTTTTCAGCATACACAGGGTCATCTTTAAGCAGGTGCCCATATTCAATGACAAACGCGCCACAGCCACTGGCTGTTTGAATAATAGCATCGACACCTGCTTCAATATGGGGCCACCATGCATCGATATTTTGTCTGGCTTTTTGTAGGCCGGCCTCATGCGCATTCAGGTGATAATCTACAGCGCCACAGCACCCTGCTTCTTTCGCGCTAATCACTTGGATACCCAGCTTGTTGAGCACGCGTGCAGTTGCGGCATTGGTATTAGGGGATAAAGAGGGTTGAACACAACCCTCTAAAATAAGCATTTTGCGTGTGTGTGTTTGAGTGGGTCGTGCTTTTGCCTGTATAGGGCTTGCCGGTACTTTTTCTTTGAGTTTTTTGGGTAGCAGTGGACGAAACAATTGTCCCGTTTTTAACAGTGGATCAAAAATCTGCGGTTTAGTCAGTACGCTTCGAAGAGCGCTTCGCATCACTTTTTCACCTAGAGGCCGTCCAACTTGCTCTTCGATAGCGGCTCGCCCTATATCAAGAAGCGTATGGTATTCCACACCAGAAGGGCAGGTTGTTTCACAATTGCGGCAGGTTAGGCAACGGTCTAAGTGGGCCTGGGTTTCTCTCGTGACTTCGCCCCCTTCAAAAAAGCTCTTCATCAGATAGATGCGCCCCCGTGGGCCGTCTAACTCATCACCTAACAGCTGGTAGGTGGGACAGGTTGCGGTACAGAATCCACAGTGTACACAGGTACGCAAAATCTCTTCAGCTTCTTTTGCACGAGGCAGTTTTTTAGCGTCTTCAGACAGGTTGGTTTGCATCTTATTTTCTCTCTGATTAATAGTCGCTATACATGCGCCCAGGGTTAAAAATACGCTTAGGATCGAGTTGCTCTTTTAATTGCTGGTGATAGCGCATCACTAGGGGGTTTAAAGGCTGAAAGGGTTGATCAGTTACGCCTTGGCTGAAGCAAGTTGCATGCCCCCCTTGGGCGGTTGCTTGTTGGCGAATCTCATTTTCAGCTTGAGACGTTTTGAACCAACGTTGTGCGCCACCCCAATCAATTAAACAGTCACCCTCTAGGCTGGGTTGCTTTGCCTCAACGGGAAGTGATAATCGCCAGAGATGTTTGGGTGATTGAAAGAATGGTAGTGTTTGCTCTTTCAGTTCGTTCCAAAAGACTGGATCAAGTTCATCTCCCTGAAGGGTCTGGGCAAAGTTGTTGACTGACGCTTCGCCACCTTCCAATCGCAGATAGAGTCGATCTTGATAGAAGCAAGCGCCGGTAATCGGTAGTGGCTTTTGTCCCCAGAGTGTCAGGTTTGACAGTGCTGTGGTTTGGTCGCAGGCAATGGATAGGTGGCGCTGATGGCGTGGTTTAGGCAGCACTTTCATGGAGACTTCGGTGATTAAACCTAAGCAACCATAACAGCCTGCCATTAAACGCGATAGGTCGTAACCCGCCACGTTTTTCATCACCTCACCACCAAAGCGCAGCAGTTTCCCATGACCTGTAATCACTTTAGTACCCAGTACAAAGTCACGTACCGAGCCGACCCAGGGTCTTCTGGGGCCAGCAATACCCGCAGCAACCATGCCGCCAACAGTAGCTGTTTCAGAAAAGTGGGGCGGTTCAAAGGGAAGAAATTGCCCTTTCTCCGCGAGCACACTTTCTAGCTCAGCGAGCGATGTGCCGGCTTTGACGCTCACCACTAATTCGGTAGGATCGTAATTGACAACACCTTGGTGGATTTTGGTGTCTAGAATAGTGCCTTGTGTTTTGCGACCCAGGAAGGCTTTACTGTTACCCCCTTGGATCATCAACGGTGTTCCCTCATTGATCGCTTCGCAGACCTGTTCAAGTAAGGCGGTTTCAGAAGCAGTGCTTAAGCGGTCACCTGGACGATTGGTTTGAGTCGTTGACATTAAAAGCGCTCCAGTTCTGGGAAGGGCAGCTCGCCTCGATGAATATGCATGGCACCAAACTCAGCACAGCGATTCAGTGTCGGGATGTTTTTGCCTGGATTTAACAGACGTTTTGGATCAAACGCCGCTTTAACCGCATGAAAGAACTCCAGTTCATCATCGTTAAACTGAGCGCACATCTGATTAATTTTTTCTCGACCAACACCGTGTTCTCCAGTGATGGTTCCACCGACTTTGACGCAGAGCTCTAAGATCTCACCGCCTAACGCCTCGGCGGTTTCTAGACCACCGGGTTGGTCTGCATCAAACAGAATCAAGGGGTGCATATTGCCATCACCGGCATGGAAAACGTTGGCAACGCGCAAGTCATACTTTTCAGAAAGGGCAGCAATGCCTTTTAGAACACCTGGCAATTCACGTCGAGGTATCGTTCCATCCATGCAGTAGTAATCGGGAGAAATACGACCAACAGCAGGGAAAGCGTTTTTGCGTCCAGCCCAGAAGCGTTGGCGTTCAGCTTCATCTTTAGCAATTTGAACAGCAATGGCGCCCGATTGTGCCAGCACTTCTTGCACACGTGCGGTTTCTTCATCGACATCGGATTCAACACCATCCAGTTCGCAGAGTAGAATCGCTTCAGCCTCGACAGGGTAGCCCGCGTGAATAAAATCTTCAGCCGCGCGAATGGCGAGGTTGTCCATCATCTCTAAACCACCCGGAATAATGCCGGCGGCAATAATGCTGCCAACCGCAAGGCCTGCTTTTTCGACATCATCAAAACTGGCCATCAAGACCCGAGCGACTTGGGGTTTAGGTAGTAGTTTAACTTTCACTTCTACGACGACACCCAACATTCCTTCTGAGCCGGTAAACAAAGCCATCAGATCAAATCCGGGAGCATCCAGTGCATCACTGCCTAAGGTCATGCGCTCACCCTCAATCGTGATGATCTCGACACTGATCAAGTTGTGAACCGTTAGACCATATTTGAGACAGTGCACGCCGCCAGCATTTTCAGCGACATTTCCGCCAATGGAGCAGGCGATTTGAGAAGAGGGATCGGGGGCGTAGTAAAGACCATACATCGCACTGGCTTCAGAAATGGCAAGATTACGAACGCCCGGTTGAACTCTGGCGTAGCGACCTTCGGGATTCACTTCAAGAATTTGGTTGAATTTTGCCATGACCAACAGAACGCCTTGTTCTAATGGCAATGCACCACCGGAAAGACCAGTGCCTGCTCCCCGAGCCACGACAGGCACATTCATTTCATGACAGGTTTCCATAATCCGTTGCACTTGTTCAAGTGTTTCAGGCAAGACGACCAGCAGTGGCATGACCCTATAGGCGGCTAAACCATCACACTCATAAGGTTTTAACTCTTCGTCTGTGCGCAAAATATGCAGATCAGGAACGCGTATGCTAAGTTTGTGCAAAAGTGCGGTTCTGTCAGGCATGGGTATGACACCATCGAGGTGTTCATCATAAAGTATGTTCATGAAACGTGTCCTGTAATGAAGGTCGGCACTGTTTTTATCATTTTCGTTTCACAAATCTTGGTCGTATAACCCGCTAAGGTCAACCTTAAAACCAACTGGTCATACCAGATATTTTGTTTCTCTGTGTAAATTTCGCTTTAAGTTCGCGATTTTAAGCTATATTGTCAAAAATAAGTGGTTTTAATAAATCGGTACTAAAACTGGTCATACCACCTGGTTAGGTGTCGAGCGTTTTGGGTTGGGTAGAGTGGCATGATGATTGAAGAGGTTCGGCAAATTGCGGATGTGGTGGCAGAAAGGATAGAAACGCTCATCTTAGATGGTGTGCTTAAGCCTGGGCAGCGGCTGCCTTCGGAAAGGCAGTTATCCGAAAAGCTAGGTTTTTCTCGCTCTGCTTTACGAGAAGGGTTAAAGCTTTTGCGTGCCCGCGGCATCATTTTGACAGAGCATGGTCGCGGCTCTTTTGTGGCTAAGCTGATGCCGGAACCTGCTACTCCCTTAATGCATCTTTTTAGCGAGCACCCGCGCACCATTTATGACTTGCTTGAAGTCAGGGCGTTGTTGGAAGGTGAGTCGGCCCGTTTAGCGGCGATGCGAGGGACTGATGCGGATTTTATTCTGATTAAACGTCGCTATGAAGCGATGGTTGAGCTCACTCAGTCAGGCAAGGAGATAGAGCTTCGAGAGCACGCTAAGCTAGATCATGCTTTTCATATTGCGGTGTGTGAAGCCTCACATAATCCTGTTTTAGTGCATACGTTACAGTCTCTAACCGATTTATTGATCAGTTCGGTATTTGCGTCTTTGAATAATTTATATCACCGTCCCGTTCAACGTCGTCTAATCGATCGGCAACATGCGCGTTTATACCATGCGGTGGTGGATAGACTTCCTGAACAAGCTAAACGTGCCGCGGTTGAGCATATCCACAGCATTCGTGACAACTTGATGGAAATTGAAGCAGAAGAGCAACGCATTCATCGCGCATCTTTGCGCTTGAATGGTTGGTAGTTGAGAGGTAGGTGATGGTTCAAGGTTTCTTAATTCTACTTTT
>SLCQ01000109.1 GCA_007125745.1 Nitrincola sp. | reverse complement strand
TAAGTGTAAACAATCAACCTGCAGAACGAATTGTACTCGGGGATTGGGATAAAAAAGGATGGTATATTCATGCCACCCCTTCTTCTACTGAGTTAATCAGCTTTTCGCTTTAGGCGATTAAACCTAAGCAACTACTTCAGATGTAGTAACAGGCATTCCACTGTGAAACCGAAACTCTTCATCCGGCTGTTCAATTAACTCACGTTCTACTTCACAAAAAAACGCAATTCGATCATCAATAGGCTCACCGGCATATTCCTGTGCTAAAAACAGATAATCCTGATAATGACGCGCCTCTGACTTTAATAACGAGCGATAAAATTTGGCCAATTGCTCGTCCAAAAATGGCGCTAACTTAGCGAACCGCTCACACGAACGCGCCTCGATCAAGGCACCGATAATCAAGGTATCAATCAACCGACCCGGTTCGTAAGTGCGAACATGCTTTCGCAAGCCTCCAGCATAACGCGCTTGAGAAAGATGATCATAAACCAATCCACGCTCTTGCATGATGGCTAATACTTGCTCGAAGTGAATCAACTCTTCTCTGGCTAAACGCGACATCTTGTTCAGCAGATCTGGACGATCGACATAACGAAACATCAAGGTCATCGCTGTGGAAGCCGCTTTTTTCTCACAATGCGCATGATCCGTTAGCAAAAGCCACAAATTCTCAGGCTTTATCGCTTCAGCTATCCAAGCATCGGGCGTTTCACAAGGGAGGAATTGGTGAATTTCATCAAGCGCTGTCATCTTAGTCATATCAATTGCAAGCTATAAAAACCGTTAAGAAAAAGTGGCTTTATTATAACTTTCAAATTCTTGATACGCCATGAATGATCACATCAACCGTAACTCAATGGCCCTTTCACGGACATAAGTAATCTATAAAGGGTGGTAATTCATTCTTTGTGTGACCGTCTGACGCCATGGAAGGCGTCAGCCGAGCGGCCAAGGAAGGCGAAAAGCGTGTCACACGGAGGATGAATTACCACCCCAACCTACTTCAATTTATGTCCGCAGTTTAAGCACGAGCCTTTTGTATCATCTTTTTAACTACCGGCAAGCCCAATGACAAAGCCGCGATGATGAGCAGGACGAGTGAGATAGGCTTATCAATGAAGATCGACCAGTCACCGCCAGAGATTTGCAAGGCACGACGCATCGATTCTTCCATCAGCGCTCCCAGGATTAATCCTAGAATCATCGGTGCCGCTGGAAAGCCATACAGACGCATGACCAAACCAATCAAGCCAAAGGCTAGCAGTAACACCAAGTCAAAACTACTGAAGCTAAGGCCATAGACACCTACCATACAAAAGATCAGTATCAATGAAAGCAACAGCGGCCTTGGAGCATCCAGAATTTTAGCAATGTATGGAATAAGAGGCAGATTAAGCACTAATAGAAAAATATTACCGATATACATACTGGCGATGACGCCCCAAAATACATCAGGACGCTGCTCAAGCATCATAGGACCAGGGGTCACACCCATCACCAGCAATGCACCTAAAAGTACTGCTGTAGTCCCTGACCCTGGCACACCGAGTGTCAATAAAGGTACAAAAGAGCCTCCACAGGCAGCGTTATTTGCTGACTCAGGAGCCGCAACACCTTTAATATTCCCTTTACCAAAGGTATCACCATCTTTAGCAAGGCGTTTTTCCATACTGTAGCCTAAGAAAGAGCCGATCGTCGCACCCGCCCCAGGAAGCACGCCCGTAAAAAATCCCAATACTGAGCTACGCCCAACTGGAGCCGCCATATCTTTAACTTCGGCCATTGACAGTTTTAACGAGCCAATTGCATTACGTTTTGGCGTGCTTTTGTTACCACTCAATAACATATAAAACACTTCAGCGAGGGCAAATATCCCTAACGCCACCACTAAAAAGTTGATCCCTTCAAGTAGCTCAATACTTCCAAACGTATATCGCTCGGTGCCCGTTTGCAGATCCATGCCGACAATGGAAATCATCATACCCATAATGGCCGCGATCAAACCTTTTACTAATGATTTGTCAGATAAGCTGACTACTGCCGTTAAACCTAAAACCATTAGAGCAAAGTATTCAGCTGGACCAAAACTGACTGCCACTTTTGAAAGAAGTGGTGCAATAAACATCAACCCAATGATGGATATAGTCCCCCCCACAAAAGAGGCATAGGCAGCAATGGCTAATGCCTTCCCAGCCATACCTTTTTGCGCCATAGGATAGCCATCAAAAGAGGTTGCCACCGTTCCGGCCACACCAGGTGCATTTAACAAAATTGAAGAGGTAGAACCGCCAAATATAGCGCCATAATAGACACCCGCCATTAAAATCAACCCAGTCGCAGGGTTCAAATTAAAGGTGATTGGGATCATCAGGGCTAGCGCACTCATTGGACCCAGACCCGGCAACATACCGATTAAGGTTCCAGCAAAGACACCTATAAACACATACATTAAATTAATCGGATCCAGTGCAATACTGAAACCATACATAAGATTCGTGAATGACTCCATGGGCTACCTTCTTATTATAGGATGCATAAAAACAGCATTAATGGTTAAAACGGAAGCACACCAGTTGGAAGGTAAATACCCATAACCTTGCTCATCAATAGATACAAAATAAGCACTATGCTTCCAACAGTTGCAAAGTTGACACCGTGTTGTCGATAACCAAACCAATAGGCCAAACCGACTCCTAAAAGAATTGAAGAAAGCAGAAAACCTAAAGGCTCAATCAAAAAGGCGTAAGCCAAAATTGCGATGGCTGTGCCTAAAACCTGTACTTTAGGGTTCTGCATTCCCGTCACCGATGATTCAGTGACCGGCTCCACATCTTCCTGCTGTGAAGCATTCTCAGTCTTGGGCTGTTTTTCAAAAAACAGTAAAACGGAAAGAACCAACAAGCAGATGCCAAGTATTTTAGGAAAAGCATCGGAATCAATAGGCCTAGGAATAGGAAAGACGGGTATCTGAAAAGCCATCCATAGATAACCTACAGAAAATATGACTAACACTAAGGCGAGTATCTGGTTAATGTTAAGGCGCGTCATGGTGATTAGATCCCTTACTCATAAGCGAAAATACGAGTGATGAATCGAAGTCACCACTCGTGCAATAGATATCAAGGATTAGTTACGCAATAAGCCTAGATCACCCAGTACCGCCCGAAACTGTTCTAACTGTTCATCGAGGAACTCTCCAAACTCTTCACTGCCCTGGTAAGCATCCAGCCAGCCAAGACGCTCAGTCGCTTCCGCCCAGCTATCTGTCTCCATCATCCGCGCAAACAGATCTTCGTAATAACGCAATGCATCTTCAGAAATATCTTTCGGTGCCATCACACCTCGCCAGATATCAAATGTGTAATCTAGCCCCTGTTCTTGATAGGTGGGCACATCTAACCCAGGAATTCGTTCAGGCGCAGAGACGCCCAATGCTCGCAATTCACCTCCTTGTAGTTGAGCAGAAGCTTCCCCTGCTCCTGTAATAACCGCATCGACATGACCGCCTAACAGACTTGTCATCGCCTCACCGCCACCCGAAAAGGCGATATAGTTAACTGAAGCCGCATTCAGACCAGAAGCGGCAGCCGCGCCAGCAATAGAGATATGATCCATTGAACCCGCAGCCGAACCTCCACCGATACTGACACGAGGGTTTTCGCCAATTGCATCAAACAGATCCGTAATTGATTGATATGGCGAATCCTCTCTCACCAACACAATCGAATAATCCGTAATTAATCGAGCGACAGGCGTAAAATCTGTGTGATTAAAGCGAGAGGTACCTGCTAACGGAACAAGAATGATTGGAGGACTGGTTGCAAAAAGTTTATGGTCATTACGGCTATCACGCGCAATTTGAGCCCAAGCGACAGCACCACCACCTCCAGGAACATTAATTGCGGCGTAATTGACATCAGATAGGTTTTCGCTACGTATCACATTTGCAGTAGTTCGGACTAAGGTATCCCAACCACCACCTGGGTTTGCAGGTGCAATGTACTCGACAGCTCTGGATGGGGTCCAATCACTCGCAAAGGAAGTTGTAACCATACTCGCTGAAAGCGCCAGGGTGGCACTAAAGCAAGCGAGGGCTTTGAGAGGTGTTTTACTTCTTATCTTCATTGCAAACTCCAATTTTTATCTTATTTTCGGTTTGCTATGAATCTATAGAGCAGGTCTTAATTCAACAAGTTTGTGTCTATAATTTTAAAAAAATTTATACTTATCTTTTTGTTCATTTTGTTCACGCTAGTTTATAAACAGCGGTACTTTCGTTCAGGACGTCCCACTTCACCATAATCTAATTCAGCCTTTACGGCGCCTTGTGTCACTAAAAACTCAAGGTATCGCCTAGCCGTTGAGCGACTAACACCCGTATGCTGAGCCAAAGATGAAGCAGTCTGGGGCTGAGTAAACTCTTTTAACCCCTCGTTAATTCGACTTAGAGTCAAAGGATCAATACCTTTAGGTAGCCTTTCATCTGTTATCGGTGCCACTTGCGAGCGCATCAAGGCTTGATCTAATTGTGCTTGATCCAGTTCACTGTACTCCTGAAGCATACGCCTTTCCTGTTGAAAACGCTGAAGCATTTGGGACACTCGGGCACTTTCAATCGGCTTAATTAAATAATCGAAAACCCCACCCCTTAATGCCTCTTGTATCGTTTCTACCTCCTTTGCCGCCGTTAACATAACAATATCCATGCTACGATAGCGTCGACGTATCTCCCATAGTAATTCCAACCCATTAACATCGGGGATATAGGCATCCAACAGGACGAGATCAGGTAAATCTGACGTGGACTCCAAAAAAGTCAAACTATCTGCGGCATTATGACAAATAGCCGCAACAGCAAAGCCTTCCGTTTGCTCAATAAATTGTCTATTAATGTCAGCAACCCGAAAGTCATCTTCAATAATTAATACGCTATACTCCATTGAAAAAATCCTTACTGATGATTACTGACTAATGACTTATCTAAAGTCACGACAAAACAAGCACCACCTAGCTCACCCTCTTCAAGGTATAGGTTTCCTGAGTAGTGATTTGCATAACGCTGAATCAGAGCTAAACCGATACCCTGATGACCATCTTGTTTGGTTGAGTAGCCTTGTTGTGTGATGATTTCAAGTTGATCAGGTGATATACCATATCCTGAATCTTCCACTTCAATTAACACATGTTGCCCAAGATCTGTAAAAAACACTCTGACTTTTGGTGCAACATTATATCTTTCGAGCGCCGCGTCAAATGCATTATCGATCAAGTTACTCATAATTTTCATCAATGCATCTAGACCTTGGTGATTTAAATCCACGGTAAATGAGCTATTACAGTCCAGTTCAAGCGTAATATTTTTTAGCTTTGCATTGTTCATTTTTGATAATAACATAGCCCCCAGCACAGGGTTTTTAAGATGCTGTAATACGAACTTGACCTCATCCTGCTCCGATCGTCCATCTTGATGTATAAGGGATAGCGCCTCATCAACCTGGTCTAGTTGAAGCAAGCCTGAAATAGTGTACAAGCGATTGGAAAACTCATGCGCTTGTTCACGAAGAATATCAGCATCGGCACTGACACGTTTGAGAGCGTTATAAAGCTCGCGTATCTCTTTTTGACTTCTGAAAGTGGAGACAGCTCCCTCTATTTCACCTTTTGCGTTAAAGATAGGAATACGGTTCACAATAACAGGGACATCACCAACCCATAATTCTCGATCAAACTGTTTTTCACCCTGCGTCAGCACATCTTGTAAACGCGTAGTCGGGAGTAGCTGGTTTACCGGCAACCCCAAACAGTCTTGCTCATCTTTAATGCCTAACGTTCGTTTAGCAGACTGATTTAATAAAGTGATTTGACCCTCTTTATTAACCGCCACTATACCTTCATGTATTGACTGAAGAATAGCTTCTTTCTCATTGACAAGACTAGCTATTTCTTTAGGTTCAAGTCCGAGAATAAGGCGTTTAAAGTGAGCTGAAAGCCACACCGCTCCAGTCAACCCCAGCAACACTGACCCAGCAATCATCAGCCAGCCAACATAAAGTAAACGCCCCACATCCTGACTGACTTTTTCTTGCATAAAACCAACTGACACCACACCAATAATCTCGTCAGCATGGTTACGAATTGGCGTTTTTCCTCGCATAGCTTCACCTAAAGTTCCGGTGGCTAAAGAGACATATGACAAGCCTTCGATCAGTGCGGGTTCATTATCATCACCCATCATTCTTCCACCCAGCCGCTCTGGAACGGGGTGAGAATAGCGAATTTCTTCACGATTACCGACTACAACATAAGCGGCACCGGTTTCTTTTCGTATTTTTTCAGCCATCGGCTGGATAATCTCAGATGGATTTTCTAACTCAAACGCCTCGATTAGCTCAGGTATCACGGCCACCGTTTTAGCCACACTCAATGCACGCTTACCTATCTGTTCACTAAGCAGGTTCGCCTTACTCAAATTTAGATAAACACC
>SLCQ01000050.1 GCA_007125745.1 Nitrincola sp. | reverse complement strand
GCCCGCAAGTGCGATTGAGTACGCCAATGGACGTTTAGCATTACAGCAAGGTTTATCGGCTGACTAATATATTTTCGACTTGCTGACGTATTTTCAGAAAGGGAATGGGTTTTTGGATAACCGTGCACTCATCTGGTAAAGGGTTGTGTTCAGATAGGGCATTTTCGTCTAAACCTGAAATAATCATAAGCAACATTTGCTCAAGAAGGTTTTGTTTTTTTAAAACTTCAATCACTGAAAAGCCATCAATATTTGGCATCTGCAGATCTAAAATCAGTAAATCAGGATTAAAACGTCCTACTTCTATCAATCCATGATAGCCATCATTTGCCAAGGCTAATTCAACCGGCAGGCCCCAGCTTTGAATGGTGAGCTCATATAGTCTTAATAAGGTTTTATCATCATCTACTACGAGAACCTTGACAGGTTGAACACGAGCAGGAGTTGGAAAAACAATTTCATTTTTCGGCATTTTAGTGTCTGCAAGAGAAGGGGAACGGCCTTCTAAAATCTCTTCTGATAGTTTCTGCACAGCAGAAAGATAAAAACGACGATGTCCACCCGGTGTCTTCCAGCTGTCTAAGATGCCAGCATCAGCCCAAAGCTGAATGGTTCTTGGGGTGACGCCTAAGAGTTCAGCCGCCTTACGGCTTGTACACACATCTTCTTTCACAAATATTTCTCATAAAAAATGACAGAATCACCAGGCATTTACACTAAAATGCGGTTATGAATTTTAACAATAGATTGCAATAGTTACAAAGCGCTTTCAAATGATGCATCTAAATTATACACGTCAGTAAACAGAGTTACTTGACCCTGCTCATCTGCTTCAACTGTCCAATAGCCTAAAATGATCGTAATCGGCTTAGCAATGCTAAGGTTTCGCGTACTGCCACTTCTAAGTAAGTTATCAAATTGTGGTGCCTGCGGAGTTTGCGTTGCATCGAGGAGCTGGCTAACCAGTGTTTTAGCATCTTCGACACGTATGCACCCAGAGCTAAAAAAACGTTCGTTTCGATCGAATAAACGTTGATTTGGGGTGTCATGAAGATAGATGGATTGTTGATTAGGAAAACGTATCACCACTTGTCCCAGTGCATTGTGCGGACCTGCTGACTGACGTAATAAAATGGAACCAGGGTTATCCCAATCAATGGAATCTGGATCCAATTGATTACCTTGCGGGTCAAGGACGGTTAAACGATTACTTTGTAAATAGCTGATATCAGCTTGAATTGCGGGTAGTTTATCATTTCTATAAATAGTGGGTGGAATCGTCCAAGTTGGGTTCAAGGTAAAGTGGCTTATTTCACTAATCATTAGAGGTGTAGGGCGGTCTCGGCGTCCTACTTGTGTGCGGCTGTGAAATACCCGTTCATTGTTTTGATAGTAATCTAATTGTGCGCCAGGAATATTAGCGATAACACGATCCTCGGTGAGCGCATGGTTCACGCGTCTCCATCGTTCCAAATTAATTTTAACCAAATGCAGGATTTTTTCGGGTGTTTGATTAAGACGTGCCAAGGTTTGAGGCCCTGCAATACCATCGGCATCCAAGCCTTTCTGTTGTTGATAGGCTTTAACCGCGTCTCGTAAAGGCTCGTCATATAGGGTGGATTCAACGTATTCATCAGGTAAAAGGTGTTGTCTTAATAGAGGAACACGTATATCCGACATTCCCAATCTTAATGATGGTCTGTCGGGTGAAATGACTGGAAGCGGGCGTTTCTCATCAATTTCAGCATTTAATCGTACTAACGCAGTGACAAGATTTTCATACTCGGGTATCTGGGGCCTAGCGAGTTGAAATGCTTTCTTGGGTTGATCAAGATGGGTGACAGCAAGGTCAATGATCGATGAAGGGGTACTTTGAGTAGGTTGTTGGAAGTTTAAATAAGGCTCAATGTCTAGGTGACGTGTTCTACCATGTTTTAAATCTGCAATGGCTTCTAGATAGGCACCACTTATTAAAGCATCCTCCGCCGCAGAGACCTCTACAGGCTCTGTTTCCATGCGGTCAATCAAAGCAGTCAAGCGCGCTATTTGATAGTTAGATGCACTCAAACCATGGTCTTCAAGGGTGAGTAGTGCTTCTTTTAGCAATGATAATCTCTCTTGCGTTTGCCATTGAAGCTGTTTATCGGTCACGCTCAAAAAAGAAACCAATAAGCTGTGTCTATCGATAGCTGTGCTAGTTGCTAACGAAGGTTGACTGACCAGCCATAAGATCACAAAAAGGTAGATTGCTGGTGATGTTTTTTTGAACAGATGTTTTCCTATCATGCGAACCCTGCTAATATTGCGCTAGTTTTTACACAATTTGTTGTTTTAATTATTACCAGTATAGTCATTAGCAACCCGATTGTACGATTATATGCGTTGATGACGGATGGAGACCTTATTATGCCGCCAATATGTAAACCTCTGATGGGGTTGTTTTTTACCTCATTTCTTTTTGCCACTAGCGCACAGGCTCAACTTCTTCCACATTATCTAACTGACGCCCTTTCCAGTAAAGCACCTGAATTAAATCAAACGGTTCTGAATAAAGCCTTAATGTCTATGCAGTGTGCCACGAACAATGGCATGCCCAACGCAGAGCGTTTGGCGGTGATCGATTTTTCTCTACCCTCTACTGAAAAGCGTCTTTGGATCTTCGATTTAACCAATCAAAGTCTGGTATTAGAAGAGTTGGTCGCGCATGGCAACAACACGGGTGATAAATATGCGACAGATTTTTCCAATATTGTCGGCAGTCATCAATCTAGTATCGGTCTATTTCGAACGCAAGAAAGCTACTTTGGGCGTCATGGCTATTCATTAAGAATGGATGGCTTAGAGCCGGGTATCAATGATAATGCCAGGGATAGAGCGATTGTTATTCATGCCGCCGATTACGTTGATCCCGAATGGATTAAACGATATGGACGCATTGGCCGAAGCCAGGGTTGCCCAGCGGTCAGACAGGATGTCGTCGATCAGGTCGTGGATAATTTAAAGGATGGACAGTTTTTATTTACCTATTATCCGGATCAGGACTGGTTACAAAGTTCAGCATTTTTGAACTGCCAGCCGCAACGCGTTGCGGAGTACATAGCACCTTTCTCAGTTGGAAAGGGTAGTTGATATTTTAACCTATGAGCTTAAGTCTCCAATTGCACTGCCGATAGCCTTAATGAAACGGAAAAAATCTGTTAAACTAGATTTTATTGAGTTTGATGAAAAGCGAAGTGCTATGATCAAAACGTTGGAACAAAGTTCCTAGGAGGTTGTATGAATATTGCTGCCACAGGTACAGCATTGAGTGCTTTGAATTTTCAAACGGAATACGCATCCAAAATTAATAAGATGGTGGTCGATCAAATGGAAACTCAGGGAGAGATGATTGTTAACCTGATTCCAGATAATCCTGCCGGCGTCAAAGCTGATCCTACCAGTGCAGTCGGACAAATTATTGATGTTCAGGTTTAACGACCTCTTTGATCTTTTTACTGAAAAGCACCCGCCTAGCGCCGGTGCTTTTTTAGTGGAAAACTTAAAAATTGAACGTAAGGCGATTAAACATCTTTATTTGCGGATCAATCCCACAGATGGTCAGGTGTATGTAACAGCTCCTCAAAAAATGGGGGATCATGAAATAGCTCAATTTCTTGAGCAAAAACAGCACTGGATTGCCCGTAAGCGCCAACAACTCCAAGATAAAATTCAACTATTTCCAATAGCAAATCACCCATTAGACCAAATCAGACTTTGGGGTGATATCTACACAATCATCTGCGTTCAAGCAAAAGCTCACAGCATTTCTGTTGATAGAGTGCAGGGCAGGTTGAGAATCGCTATACCTGACATTGAAGATGAGCAAAGTATCCGATCATTGTTAAATAGGTGGTTGAGGAATCAGCTACATCAACGCATTACTCAACGCTTACCTGTATTTGAAGCACTCAGTCATACCTGCGTCAAGGAGTGGCGCATTAAAGCGATGAAAACACGCTGGGGAACCTGTAACTTCAAAGCAGGTCGTGTCTGGATCAATGCCGAATTAGTTCAGCTTCCACCTGAGTGCTTAGATTATATTTTACTTCATGAGCTCGTTCATCTTCATGAGCCTAGCCATAATGCTCGGTTTCATCGCCTAGTCGGTGGGTTTATGCCGCACTGGCGTGAATCTGATGCACTTCTAAATCGCTATTTGTTACCTAGATAACGCTCAGCTTCTAACCAAATAGTGATCTTCTACCGGCTTTGTCTTTAGGACTTGGCTCTGATCCACTTGCTTGAGTAGATTTCTGCTTTTTAGGCGAGTTAACAGTCTTAGGCTTTTTCTTTCCTATTGCCGATGCTGAAGGTTTGGACTTTGTTTTACTGGATAGCTTTTTTCGATCAACCGGTAATTTTCCCTGCTCAACAATAGGAACGGCTTCAAGAGGCAGTTCTTGCTTAATTAACCCTGCAATAGCTAGCAAGAAGCGTTTTTCTTCTGGCGAAACGAGCGAGATGGCTAACCCTTTTTTGCCCGCTCTACCTGTTCTTCCTATGCGGTGAACATAGGCTTCAGGTTGGTTGGGTAGGTCATAATTAATCACTTGAGGTAAATTTTCGATATCTAAGCCTCTCGCGGCTACATCTGTAGCCACTAGTACTTCAACGTCTCTATGACTAAATCGCTTGAGTGCTTCATTACGCTCACGTTGTGATTTATCGCCATGCAGAGCAACGGCAGTCACACCTTCATTAAGCAAATAATCTGTAACCAGATCCGCTCTTTTTTTGGTGCGTGTGAAGACCAGCGTTTGTGACCAGCGGCACTCTCGAATCAAGTAGCTGAGAATATCAGATTTATCGCTACTATCGACGGCGAAGGCGCGTTGCATTACTTTAGATGCAGTACTTTGGCCTGAAGAAACATTGATTTGATGCGGGTTGATTAAAAACTTTTGTGCTAACAACTGAATGTTTTCGTCATAGGTTGCTGAAAACAATAAAGTTTGTCGCTTTTTGGGCATGTACTGCATTAATTGACGTAAATCATCAGCAAAGCCTAAATCCAGCATTCGGTCCGCTTCATCCAAGACCAGCACCTCTAGCGTATTTAGCGAGAGTTTATTTTGTCCCAGCATATCTAATAAACGCCCAGGTGTTGCTACCAGCACATCAGCGCCACGTTTCATTTTTCGTAGTTGATTGTCAAAGCGTACCCCGCCATAAATAGCCGTTACTCGAGTCCCTAGGGGTTCAGCATAGCTGAGCATTTTATCACCCACTTGAATCGCTAATTCGCGTGTGGGTGTCAACACCAGCGCTTTTATCGAGTGGTACTGCTCAGTCGGTTCAATGTCTTTCAAGCGATGAAGAATAGGCAATGCAAAAGCCGCAGTTTTTCCTGTACCTGTTTGAGCCTGAGCAATAATGTCATGACCTTCAAGGATTAATGGGATCGCACTAAGCTGGATGGGTGTTTCATGACGATAACCCAGTTGTATTAACTGATTTTGCAGTTCTGAACATAGACCAAGGGAAGAAAAGGGAGTCATAAGCCAAACATCACGTATGCATTGAATGAAATCTCTCTAGGATACCGGAAGCAGTATTGTAATTCTTTAGTCTTTTATCAATTGCAGGTAATATTGAACAAATTTGTGCAACGCAACAATGATTCCTTTTATGGACAGAACGAGGTAGACAATGGCAACGCAACAAAAAACAATTGAATTAGCGCTTCAAGGTGGTGGTTCTCATGGCGCTCTGACATGGGGTGTTCTTGATAGATTGTTGGATGAAAAGGATTTAAAAATCGAAGGTGTCAGTGGTACCAGCGCTGGTGCCATGAATGCTGTGGTACTGGCGGATGGGTTTGAAGAGGGGGGGCATCAAGGTGCTCAAGCGGCACTAAAGTCTTTTTGGAAGCGAGTCAGTGATGGTGCCAAGACCAGCCCATTTCAGCGTGATATTTGGTCTCGTATTAATGGTGACTGGAGTTTAGATAACTCACCCAGTTACTTATTCTTTGACCACTTATCTCGAGTGCTTTCACCCTATGAGCTGAATCCTATGAATATCAACCCTTTAAGGGATGTTATTGAAGCGCAAGTGGATTTTGACCGGGTCAACCGTTGCACCGCTATGAAGCTGTTTGTGACCGCTACCAATGTGCGCTCTGGTCGCCCCAAAATATTTACCCAGCCAGAAATTTCAGCTGAAGCCATGTTAGCCTCAGCGGCTCTTCCATTTATGTTCCAGGCAGTCGAAATTGATGGTGAGGCATACTGGGATGGAGGTTATGCCGGTAATCCAGCTCTGTACCCCTTAGTTGATGACTGCGATGCACGTGATTTAATATTGGTACAGATTAACCCTTTTTATCGAGAAGAGGTTCCAACCAGTGCGCGGGATATTATTAACCGCCTCAATGAAATTACGTTTAACGCAAGCTTAATCAAAGAGCTACGCAGTATTGGTCTTCTAAAAGATCTGATTCAATATG